>JABSPN010000343.1 GCA_013214425.1 Flavobacteriaceae bacterium
CATTAAGATAGCTGTATGTGTATCATGTCCACAGGCATGCATCACACCAACATCTTTTCCAAGGTAAGTTGTTTTAACAGTAGATTTAAATGGGACATCGGTACGTTCAATTACTGGAAGAGCATCAATATCAGCTCTTAATGCGATGGTCTTACCGGGATGTTTTCCTGTTAAAATACCAACAACGCCAGTATGTGCTACTTTAGTTTTAACTTCCATTCCTAGAGATTTTAAATGCTTTGCAATTTTCTCTGCTGTTTTAAATTCTCGATTACTTAATTCAGGGTTTTCATGGAAATCTCTTCGCCATTCTATGACTTTAGATTCTATCTCATTGGCCATTTTTTCAATTTTGGGATCCATATTTTGACCATAAGATCCAATAAAAAATAAACTGATTAATAGGGATAGTAAAGTTTTCATACAAGAAGATTAATTTTCTTAAAGATATTAATTGTCTTTTGAAAAGAAAATAATTAAGTCAAATTGTTCATAAGTCCTAGTACTTACTATTGTTTGTAGACAGGGATAACAGTACATTTGATTTGATTATGGAGACGAATATTCAGGAGTATATAAATCAGTTAAATTCAGCACAAAAAGAGGCTACTTTACACAAAGAAGGGCCTATGATTGTTATTGCAGGCGCTGGATCTGGTAAAACCAGAGTACTGACCTACCGTATTGCGTATTTAATGAGTGAAGGAGTAGATGCATTTCATGTTTTAGCCTTGACTTTTACCAATAAGGCAGCACGTGAAATGAAAAAGCGTATTGCAGATATTGTAGGAGTCTCTGAAGCCAAAAACCTTTGGATGGGAACATTCCACTCCATCTTTGCAAAGATCTTACGCTTTGAAGCTGATAAATTGGGTTATCCTTCGAATTTTACGATTTACGATACCCAAGATTCTGAGCGATTGATTCGTGACATTGTTAAAACCATGCAGTTGGATAAGGATGTGTATAAGTACAAACAGATCCGCTCCAGAATTTCTTCATTCAAAAACTCTTTAATCACGGTTCGCGCTTATTTTCAAAATCCTGAGTTACAAGAGGCAGATGCGATGGCTAAAAAGCCAAGAATGGGAGAGATTTATAAGGAGTATGTGGAAAGATGCTTTAAAGCGGGTGCTATGGATTTTGATGATTTGTTACTAAGAACAAATGAGTTACTAACGCGTTTCCCTGAAGTATTAGCAAAATATCAAGATCGATTCCGATATATATTAGTAGATGAGTACCAGGATACCAACCATTCGCAATATTTGATCGTAAGAGCCTTGTCAGATCGTTTTCAAAACATTTGCGTTGTTGGTGACGATGCACAAAGTATTTATGCTTTCCGTGGTGCTAACATTAATAATATTCTGAATTTCCAGAAAGATTATGATGGTGTTGCTATGTATCGATTGGAGCAAAACTACCGTTCTACTAAGAATATTGTAGAAGCGGCCAACTCGATAATCGAACACAATAAAACCAAACTGGATAAAGAGGTTTGGACGCACAATGAAGACGGACCTAAAATAAAAGTCAACCGACTCATTACTGATGGAGAAGAAGGAAGGTTTGTTGCGAGTTCCATTTTTGAAAATAAGATGCAGCACCAATTAAAGAATGGTGAATTTGCAATTTTATATCGAACCAATGCTCAGTCTAGAGCCATAGAAGACGCGTTGAGAAAACGTGATATTCCTTACCGTATTTATGGAGGTTTATCGTTTTATCAGCGTAAGGAAATTAAAGATGTTTTGGCTTATTTACGATTAGTGATTAATCCGAAAGATGAAGAAGCCTTAAAGCGTGTGATTAACTATCCTGCCAGGGGAATTGGTCAGACTACAGTCGATAAGTTAATGGTTGCAGCAAATCATTACAGACGTTCGATTTTTGAAGTAATTCAAAACTTAGAAAAACTTCCTGAACTTAAGATTAATTCGGGAACCAGGTCTAAGTTGGAAAATTTCCTGACGATGATCAAGAGTTTTCAGATTATGAATGAAGCCAGTAATGCTTTTGAAGTAGCTGAGGCTGTTGCTAAAAAAACAGGATTACTTCAGGAGTTAAAAAAGGATGGTACTCCGGAAGGAATTGCGAGAATTGAAAATATAGAAGAACTTCTAAATGGAGTAAAAGATTTTGTTGAAGAACAGAAAGAACTGGCTGATACCACAGGATCTTTAGCTGAATTTTTAGAAGATGTTGCTTTAGCAACAGATCTCGATAACGATAAAGGCGATGACGATCGTGTTGCCTTAATGACGGTTCACTTATCGAAAGGATTGGAGTTTCCATATCTATACATAGTCGGAATGGAAGAAGATCTATTCCCATCTGCCATGAGTATCAATACCAGAGCAGAGCTAGAAGAAGAACGTCGACTGTTTTATGTAGCCTTAACCAGAGCCGAGAAACAAGCCTATTTGACTTATACTGAGAGTCGTTACCGTTGGGGTAAATTAGTAGAAGGTGAACCCAGTCGTTTTATTGACGAGATTGCCGATCGTTTTCTGGAGTATATGAATCCCTTAAATGAACGTAGATTCAAACCGCTTGTTGATGCCGATATCTTTGGAGAAGTCGACAAGAGTAAATTACGTTTAAAGAAACCAGTTTCAGGAACACCACCAAAATTCAACATGAACGAAGCTGCTGCCAGAAAGCTTCGTAAAATTAAACCTTCATCACCTTCATCAGGAGGCGATAAGGCGAATCTATTTGACGGAGATTTAGCAGTTGGTAATATTGTTGAGCACATTCGCTTCGGAAAAGGAGAGGTATTAAAAATTGAAGGAGTAGGAGGCGATAAAAAAGCAGAAATCAACTTTGAAAACGGTGGCATCAAAAAATTATTACTTCGTTTTGCAAAACTAAAGTTGATACAATAATCAAACTTGATTTATTGCTATTTGAATTGTATATTTGAGAGCCTCATACAATACACCTAAGCATATTTTAAAGATTAGTAATGTACCTACTGCATTGCCTAGCTTGTTATTAATGACATTAAACAGACATACTCATTATGAAAAGATTCCTTTTATATTGCTTTATGCTATTGGCTGGATCAGCTATAGCTCAAGCTCCACAAGGATTTAATTACCAAACTGTTGTTAGGGATTCAGGGGGAAACATTTTAGCGAATACCAATATTGGTATTCAGTTTCGAATACATCAAATAATTGCTACTGGGACAGTTGTATATACGGAAACACATTCCCTTATCACTAATGATTACGGGTTAACTAGCACAGTTATAGGAACTGGGACAAGTACAGATAATTTTACAACCATCAATTGGTCTAATAATACTTATTTTTTAGAAGTAGCCATTGATCTAACAGGAGGAACGAGTTATATGTCTATGGGAACTACACAGTTATTAAGTGTGCCATATGCTTTGAATGCTGCCGAAGCCAATAATGTAACAGGCTTAGAAGCTTTAGATGAAGGAAACGGGATTGGATGGCGTTTGATAGGTAGAGGGCCCGTTTTATTTGCCAATATAGGTTTAAATGCCACCGATTTAAGTGCTTCTATAACTGGTGGAGACTATATGGGAGCGTCAGGAGAGTCTTCTTTTACTAGTGGTTTTCAAACAATAGCATCGGGCTATGCATCTACAGCACTGGGAGGCCATACTCACGCGTATGGTAATTATTCAACTGGAA
>JABSPN010000344.1 GCA_013214425.1 Flavobacteriaceae bacterium
TAAAGATTAGTGACTTAGATGAATATTATTTATTTGAGGAGAATTATAGAAATGAGTCTTTAATTCTATATTCGACTTTAGTTAACAAGGGTGATTATAATTTTAATTATAGGACATCATCACCACAAAACACAAACTATACTAATTTAGATTGCTACGTTAAAGACATTAATAGAAACGAAGTAACATATTTTGATACTAGTAGAAAAGGATTGAAGGAATATTTTAAAGATTGTTCTGCTTGTATTAAGAAAATTAAAAACACAGGGCATTTAATATTAGGAGTTAAAGATGTAGTGGGATTATTTAAAATTAACGACAAACAGTGATTTACTGAATTTCAAATTTTAAAGTATTCGAATCCGATAAATCATTCATAAGTCTCCCATAGAATTGGATACTGTATTGACCAGGTTTGTCTATTGAGTAGTCATTTTTTATATCAATAGTTTTGGATATAGATTCTCCTGAATTAAGTGTTACATAATCATGTTTGGTCGATTCACTTCTTTTTATCATAATCCCATTATATGTAAGTTCTTCTTCATTATAGATAATAGCAAAGCAACTTGCTGTTAAACGCGATTCAAGAGGAGTTTGCCATTTAAGAAAACTAACCGTATTATCGTGAAGATTGCTTACAGTAAAGGTAAGCTCAATTGCTTCGTCTTGCTTATAGGTAGTTTTGTTTAATTCTATTTTGGTAGCTAATTCCCCCATTTGATCACCTGTTTTTTGTGTTCTGCATGAAATTAAAGTCAAAAATGTTATGAGTATAATGTACTTCATGATGGCTTATTTATGACATAGTATAAATATTATGGGTTTATTTAGATTTTTTAACTTTTTTTAACTGTAATAAGTTAATTGGATTAATTCCCAGTCCATCTATATTTTTTCCTGAAAAACGAATTACCTGATCATAATAAAGCGGAATAACCGGAGCTTGAGCAATAATTAACGAGTCCATTTTCTGATAGAGTGCTTGTCTGTTTTCTACCTGAGTTTCCAAAAGTGCTTGTTCATACCATTGGTCAAATAGTTCATCTTTAAAGTGCATGTAGTTAGGTCCATTTGGCGCAAAGTTTTTACTGTAAAATAGCGAAAGGTAATTTTCTGCATCGGGATAATCGGCAATCCAACTGGCTCTAAAACAATCGAGTTTCCCGTTAGCTTTTTCTTGCTTTAAGGTAGAAGGTGTCAATAAATCGATACGAACTTCCATTCCTATTTTTTCTAATTCTCGTTGAATGTACTCACATAAATCTACATAAGCACTATTGGTGGAGATAGTAATTTTTGGAGATGAATTACCCGTTTGTTTTTTATATTCTTCAATGTAGTGTTTGGCCTTGTTGAGGTCATAAGTAAAACCTTTTTGTCCATTAAAACTTGGTAAGCCTTTAGGGATAAATCCGTTTTCAGCTGGGGTTCCAATTCCATTTCTAAGAAACGTAATCATCTTTTGTCTGTCAAATCCGTAATTAACAGCTTTCCGAAGTAATTCAGACTGGATTTCCGAAGTTTCAGAATCCATATAAAATCCTAAATATTCTGTATTGAGATAAGCACCAGAAATTATGTTTTTTTCTCCTGAATACTTCTTTCTAAGCTTACCGGTAGAAGTGAGAATCTCATCTTTATAAGAAGGATCTAATCCTGAAATAAAATCGATATTTCCCTGAGCGAACTCTAAGAATTCACTTTGTTTATCGGGTAAAAAAGTGATGGCTACAGCTTCTAAATAAGGAAGTTGCTTTCCATTTTCATCCTTTTCGTAATACAATTCATTCTTACGTAACACTAGTTTAGTGTTTTCTAACCATCGCTTAAACTTAAATGGTCCAGTTCCAATAGGATTTCTGCCAAAATCATTTCCGTAGTGATTCACAACCTCTTTAGGAACAACAGAACAATATTTCATAGAAAGAGTTCCTATGAATGCCGGAAAAGGTTGCTTTAGCTGAATCTTTAAAACATAATCACTCTCTGCGTAATATGACATCACATTTTGAGCTAACCAACTTCCAGGAGAGGCCCATTTTATATCACATAATCTATTCAGACTAAATTCAAAATCTTTAGCATTGACTGAGCGGGTTTTATTGTTTTTAAAAAGATCACTTTTATGAAAATACACATCCTTTCTTAGATGAAATGTATAAGTAGTTGCATCTTCAGATATTTCCCAATGTGTGGCGATGTCGGGTTGTATGTTGAGGTTATCATCAAGTTGTACCAAGCCATTGAATAATTGGTTGCAAGGCCAAATATTTGACAGGTTTTTTGCGAAAATTGGATCTAAGGAACTGATATTGGAGTGTTCATTATAACGAAAGACTAAGTGGTCTTGATCGCTATTATTGTCTTTACAAGCTAGTAAGACAATGAAAATGAAGTAGAATAAAAATTTATACCTTAAATTTGCAACCATCTTTCAAAAGTACAGGATTTTTTTTATTTGAAAACTTTCATAAATTAAATGAAAAAAATATGTACTAGAGAAGCAATATAAAGTTGTAAGATTAATGTCAGAAAGAAAAAAAGTAGCATTTTATACGCTAGGTTGTAAACTCAATTTTTCAGAAACATCAACTATCGCCAGAAGCTTTAATAATGAAGGTTTTGATCGAGTAGATTTTTCAGAAGAAGCTGATATTTATGTGATCAATACTTGTTCGGTAACAGAGAATGCTGACAAACGTTTTAAAAGTATTGTCAAGCAAGCTCAGAAACTGAATCCTGATGCATTTGTTGCTGCAGTTGGATGTTATGCGCAACTGCAACCAGAAGAATTAGCTGCGGTTGATGGGGTTGATTTAGTACTTGGAGCAACTGAAAAATTTAAAATCACCAGTTATATAAACGATTTGTCTAAAAATGACATGGGAGAAATACACTCTTGTGAAATTGAAGATGCTGATTTTTATGTAGGAAGTTATTCAATTGGTGATAGAACAAGAGCTTTCTTAAAAGTACAGGATGGGTGCGATTATAAGTGTACCTATTGTACAATTCCGTTAGCAAGAGGGATTTCTCGTAGTGATACCTTACAGAATGTATTGGATAATGCTGCTGAAATATCTTCAAAAGGGATAAAAGAGATTGTGTTAACTGGAGTTAATATTGGGGATTACGGAAAAGGAGAGTTTGGGAATAAAAAGCACGAGCATACTTTTTTTGAATTAGTAGAAAAATTAGATGACGTTGAAGGAATTCATCGCATAAGAATTTCCTCTATTGAGCCTAACTTATTAAAAGATGAAACCATCCAGTTTGTAGCAAATTCGAAGAGTTTTGTCCCGCATTTTCATATCCCATTGCAAAGTGGGAGTGATGAGTTGTTGAAAAAAATGAAACGCCGTTATTTAAAGCAAACATATACGAGTAGGGTAGAAGCGATTAAGA
>JABSPN010000345.1 GCA_013214425.1 Flavobacteriaceae bacterium
TGGTAAAACACCGTACTGATGACGAATTTGTGCCTTCTGGCAACTTCAGTACTGATATCATTAAAGATCACCATACCGTTGGAATGAAAATCATGAAGCCAGATGGTAGTACCTATGTATATGGTGAATCGGCTTATAATAAAGAAAAAGTTGAGGCTACGTTTGATGTTTCCAAAAGAAGATCTACTGCAGATTGCGCTACTGGATTAATCGCCTATAACGAAGATTTAAAATCAAACAGATCTACCAGAAGTGATGGCTTTTTCAATAGAATTGTAACGCCAGCGTATTCGCATAGCTATTTATTAAGCTCAGTATTGTCAGCAGATTTTGAAGATTTAACAGGGAACGGTCCAACCGATGATGATTTAGGAGCTTATACATTATTTCATTATAAAACTCATAATAATGCTTATAAATGGAGAGTCCCATTTCAAGCAAATAGAGCTTCTTATAACGAAGGATTAAAATCTCACGATGAAGATGAAAAAGCTAATTATATCTACGGAGAAAAAGAGATAAAATACATCCAGAAAATTGAAACCAAAACCCACGTAGCTTTCTTTAGATTATCAGATCGAGAAGATGCTCGAGGAGTAGCGGGAGAATCTGGAGGAATGGCTGCCGCAGGAGAAGGCACTATGCAAAAGCTGGATAAAATTTATCTGTTCTCTAAACCAGAGTATGCTGGTTTTGCTAATGCTTTAGAAAATGATGATCCAACAGATGACCCAGATGAGCAAGTCTTAAGAAGAGCTGCAATAAAAATTGCACATTTCGAATACGTCGATTACGATTATGATCCTGCAACTGGTGATCCAATATCTGGAGAATATGACACTTCTTTAGACGGAGATGAACTTTGTCAAGGAATCCCAAACAATGCTCAAAACGGAGGAAAACTAACTTTAGACAAAGTATACTTTACTTATCGAGGATCTAACATGGGAAAACACACTCCATATCGTTTTAATTATGCCGATTTTGATGGAGATGGAACACAAGAAGCCAACTACCCTTATAACCTAAAAGGATATGATATCTGGGGATGTTACAAACCTAATGAAGGAACTACTTGTGCAATTGATTCTCCATTAACCACCATGGAATTTCCATTTGTAGAACAAGACAAAACTTCTGCAGATCAATATACCAGAGCCTGGTGCTTAAGTAGTATCGATTTACCTTCAGGTGGTCGTATGGAAATCGAATTAGAATCAGACGATTATCAATATGTTCAGGAAAAACAAGCCATGCAAATGTTTAAGGTCGTTGGAGCTGGGGGAGAGCGAGGAGCTGGAGATGTATTCAAGAGCAAACCAACAGATTTTGATTTAACTGGAGATAACATTAATCGTTTATATTCTGATGGAAAAGTTCATTCTCGTTATTTATACGCTAGAATTTCTGATCAAGATATAACGACCGGATTTAATGATGTTGATGATATTGTTGATCGCTACTTTAAAGAACATATAGACAACCCTATTTTCTTTAGGTTTTTACTGAATATGGAACGAGACACGAATAGAAATTATGATTTCGTTGAAGGGTATTTCTTATTAGAAAAGCAACAATCTGACTATATCAACTTTAATGTTTTTGAACACGAAGGAGCCACTTATTTATCGATTCCAATGGACTTTTTAGAATTGGAAGGAGTTGCCAATAGTGGACAAGCTGTAAATCCAATTTCAAAGGCTGCCTGGTATTTCGGAAGAACCTATTTAAACACATTAGTTTATGGAATGGGTAACGATAATAGCACCGATGATTTTGAAGAAATTGTATTGGACTTTCTAGGATCATTTGCTTCAGTAATAGAGCTATTTGAAAGCCCAAACGGAACATTAGAAAACAAAGGTGTTGCTAATGAGTTTGTGCCAGAAAAATCATGGATTCGCTTATTAAACCCAAATAAACAGAAATTGGGGGGAGGATGTCGTGTTACTAAAGTTCAGTTACACGATGAATGGGACATCATGACTAATAACGATGGAGATGCAAATTATCACCAGTTCTACGGACAAGAATACGATTATACCAATGATGATGGTGGGTCTAGTGGAGTAGCTACATTCGAACCAAACTCAAGCAAAGAAAATCCTTATGTGGAACCATTTTTCGACAAACAAGCCGATTCGTATAGAGATAAAATCAACTCTCCTAGAGAAGCAAATTATGTAGAAAAACCTATTGGAGCCGCCTTCTTCCCTTCTCCTACAATTACCTACGGAAAAGTAACCGTTAAGAATTTAACTCGAGAACGACCTGATGGAAGTGATGGAACAGTCACACTAAAAAAACACGCCACTGGTAAAGTCGTAACAGAACATTTTACTAGTAAGGACTTCCCTACCATAAGCAATTTCACTGCTATGAATGCTAAACATGACAGACCTACCGCACTATCGAGATTACTACGATTTTCAGTAAAAAATCACATGACACTTTCTCAAGGATTTACTGTCATTACTAACGACATGAATGGGAAAATGAAAAAACAGGAAGTGTTTGCAGAAGATAAAAACAGTCCGATATCTGGAGTAGAATATGTATACAGTACCAAAGCTGATAATTCTGGGGAACTCAATAATGAATTGACTACGATTAATAGAGATGGCACTCTCAGCACTAATTTAATTGGATTAGATTATGAAGTAATCAATGATTTTAGACAATTCAGAACTAAAACCACAACAGGAGGTGTCAATGCCAATATGACCATGTTCCTTATCGGACTTGGAGTACCCATATTTGCACCTTTCCCATTACCAACAATGGCTAGGCATGAAAACCAGTTACGTACAGCCACTACTATGAAACATCTCCATAAAAATGGAATCATGGTTGAAAAAATCGCTTATGATTTAGGTTCTAAAGTCTCAACTAAAAATCTGGCTTGGGATAATGATACTGGACAAGTATTATTAACAGAAACTATCAATGAATATGACGACAATTATTACAACTTTACCTATCCTGCTTATTGGTCTAGTGACTATGAAACAATGGGTAGAGCAACACGTAATATTCAAATCAAAGGACAATTATGGCCTACAGCCAGTAGTCCAAGATTTAGGTTAAGTACATTAACTGATAATACTTTTATTTCTGCTGAACCTCATTTTGTAGAAGGTGACGAGATCACTATCTACTCAGACGATACCAATTACCACGGTAACACCTATTGGGTAGCAGGAGTGAACAGTTCAGGATTATTATTAATGGACAGAGAAGGTATGATCCTTAACGAATGTGAATTAGAAGCTGGGCCTTTCCAATTTAAAATCACACGTTCAGGATATAGAAACCAACAAATGGCTTCTATGGCTTCTGTAACCAGTATGATAAATCCTATCGATTTAGATGGCGACGGAATTTTCAGTAATCCTATTACCAATAACACTTTTGATTACCAAGATGGTCAAGCTCTTAACAAAAGAGTAATCAATGCCAGTGCTATTGAATATCAAAATTTCTGGTTGCCCCAAGATGAATACAGAATGCCTGTATTCCATATAAGTGGACAACAAATAAACAATGAGGTACAACATGCTAATCCGTATATCTACAATGTAAAAGGAGAATGGAGAGCCTTAAAATCTTATGCTTACTTAACAGGAAGAAACTATAATCAAGATGCAACTGCTCCAGGAGC
>JABSPN010000346.1 GCA_013214425.1 Flavobacteriaceae bacterium
CCCGTCAGGTTGAGTAACTCTTAACGTTTCAACATTGTTGGTTCTAATCACTAAATCTTGAGCATCTGTGGTCCCAACAAAGTTTGTTGCCGGGTTTGTTCCTGCATTTCCTAATAATTCCCATGCAGCTGAAACTGTTCCGCCTAATGTAACCCATTGTGCACCATTCCAATAGTAGAAACCAGGTGATACGTCGGCTACAGTAGCAGTATTGTATACTAATAAACTTGTTACTTCAGCGCCAACAATTGTAGCGGTATCCAAAGTAGAAGTTAACGCTACTCTTGGCATTAAGAATCCTTGATCGGTGCTTGTTACATCTAACATTGCACTTGCTGCGGGTGTGGTAGTTCCTATTCCTACCTGAGCAGTTGATATAGTTACACCTACTAGTGTAACTAGTAAAAAGTAAATTTTCCCCATAAATAATTCATTTAATACATTAATAACAAAAATCATTACTAATATAGCAAATAAACAACTTAGTAGTTGCTAATATATTAAATTTTGCAATGTTTTGTTGCATAATAGACAACATGCAAAAAAAATCGATAAAAAACAAAAAGGAACGCATTTTGCGTTCCTTTTGAATATATAACTATTTTGTTATGGCTTATTTTCTACTTCCGTTTTTAGGTGCTGTAGCATCTTTAACAAGACCTTTACCTTTTCTGTAATAGTCCATAGCTTCTTTTTCGTAACCATATACTTCCCAATCAGATGGCCATTCGAAAATTTTAGTTCTATCTGGGTCGTTTTTAGCTTGGGCTCCAGGAATTGTCATGCCTTTTGTAAAACTTGGAGCTGGAGCCTGTCGGAATCTTCCTTCTCCGTAATTGGTTTTAGGTTTAACAGTTAGCTGATATTGTAGTTTACCTGAATGTGTTCCTCCGTTGAGCTCTAATAATTCAACAGTGTCTCTTGATTGACTCATGATAGTCACCCCGTTAAAGTTCGGCATACCTACTGGAGTACAAATTACTCGAATTGGGTTTTGTTCATCTACAATAATAATATCAGCTAGAATTTGATCTAGTATAATGGTGGCTTTACCATTTACCATTTCTACTGTGCCGTAATCTTGGTACCAATATTCAGGAGATTCTGGGCAGGTTAGTGTAACTCTACCATGGTTTTTGGTAGGGATGACTTCACTTACTGTACCAGTACCTTGTACTTTTCTATTGTTCCAGTCATCTGCAATCGTTACAATATATCCTCCAGCTCCACCAATACCGGCAAACTCAGCTCCAATAGCATATTCAGAATCTGCTGTTGCATTAATCAGCGCTCCATAAGAATCTTCCGTTTGAGTTCCAGAAATTGCCCCGGGTACTGTTGCTATAATTGCACCTATGGTGTAACCTGGATTTCCAGAAGCTTCTCGTGTTGTAATAACTCCTAATCCTGCATGATTTCCACCAGTTGTTGCCTCGTTTTTGTTTAATTGGATATAAGACCCGTACGGATTGTAACCTACCTGGGAATTATCTACATAAGCATAATTACCCATCCACACATCAGAATATTGAATTCCAGCGGCTACAGTTGCAGATCCAGTTGATTGTGCGAACACACTTGTATATCCTGCTGCAGGGTTATTTGCATAAACTCCTGAACCTGACAAAGTTTGTGTGTTTCCTGGTAATCCTATTGTGATATTAGTTTCATACCCTAAGTACCCACCAACATTGTTACTGTGTCCAAAAACACCGTCTCCAGCACCTCCATCAACATCTAATTTAACTGCAATAGGGGCACCAGTTCCCCCAATACCTACATTACCGTTGGTTGCACCAATGGTCATTCTTTGAGCACCGTTTGTTCTTAATTGTAAATCTTGTGCATCTGAAGTTCCAACATAATTTGTTCCAGGCGTAGTACCTGGGTTTCCAGATAAATCCCAGAAATTACCTGCAGCGGCGCCACCAGTTAATCTTACCCATTGAGTTGAGTCCCAATAGTAAAATCCAGGTGTCACATCACCAACAGTAGCAGTATTGTAAACCAATAAACTTTCTACTTCAGCTCCTGTGACTGTTGCGGTATCTGTTGTTGATGATAAAGCTACACGAGGCATTAAGAATCCTCTGTTTGTGCTAGTTACGTCTAATTCAGCACTTGCGGCTGGTGCGGTTGTACCAACACCCACCTGTGCTATGGAAATTGTAGCAAATAGCAGTGCTACAATCCCTAAGTAAATTTTCCCCATAGTTACTTTAGATTTAAGTTCTTGAATATATTTAAAGCAGTACTAAATTAACAAAAAAGTTAGGTTTTTGTTAACAATTAAATATATTATCGATTGTTAGTTTAATTTATCGATAAAAAACCAATAAAATCGATAAAATGCTTATTTTTTATTAATTTATTAAAAAAGAGCACCTTGTATTGATGCTCTTTTCGTAATTATGGGAAAAGAATCACAATTGTAATTCTTTCAGTTAACGGAAATAAGAATGATTTTTGTTATAATAAAAATTACTTAATCCTTGTTGTTAACTGAGCTATTTAAATTTGCTGTCTTTGAGCTAGTCGTGTTTTTGTCTTTATTTTTATTCTTGTTTTTTGTGCTAGTTACACTTTTGACTGTAGACATTATTTGATTCAAAACTTTTTCATTGGGTTTTACTCCCTTTGGCTTTTCCATCGTATTGAATCGATAAGTTTTTATTGATTTTGATTTGGTTTTAGTCAAATCAACTACCTGTACTGAAATTCCTTTTTTGTTTTCTTTTTTTTCTTGTGCATGGGAGGTTAATGCGAATAGCAATCCTACCACCATGGTTAATATGACTTTTTTCATATTTAAAATAATTTTAGTGGTGTAAGATTACTTGAACACGGTCTATATTTGCTGCTCCAAAAACTGCTTCAGTTGGGTAGCTAGCACCAAATACGTAGCCATAAACTTCTAGCACATAGTTCCCAGGTGTTAATTCAGCATATCCATTTCCATTCAAATACATTGCTCCAGACGCTGAGTTGTAATCTCCAGTTATTGGATCAGGTGTTCCAAATGAATCATCAGGGATACAAGTATAAGATGAAGAACTTGTTCCGATTAAGTTCCCTCCTAATATAGCAAACACACCGTAAATTCTAGGAGATCCATCTTCAATTAAGGTACCTCCAGCATAGTTAATCCTTGCTCCAACTTGATAAAGTACTTCCACTAATGTGTTTTGAGTTAAATTTACATTAGTGGTTAAAAGTAGCGCAGTGGTAAGCGGGGCATTAGCCGGTACAGCCAATGTAGTACCTGTAGTTCCTAATGTAGTATCGTCAACAGGCATTGTGTTTTGTACTAAAGGGCCTTCTAAAGTTAAGTTTCCATTTGCATCAGCATAAACTGGTGACGGATCTATTCCGTTATTATTAGCATTGTTAACAGCGTTTAAAGCATCGATTCTGACTACAGATGTATTTCCACCAACATTAAATTCTGTAGCAGGTGTGGCGGTCATGATTCCAATTCTATCATTACCTCCATCTATGAATAACATTTCATTCTCATTATTTGTTTCAATTCTTAAATCAATGTCTTGACTTCGGTCATTTAATATAAGAACATCTTGAGCAGCTTCATCAATAGTAATGAACTCTCTTCCTCCAGCACCAAG
>JABSPN010000347.1 GCA_013214425.1 Flavobacteriaceae bacterium
GATTAGCATTCGATTACTATTCTCACTTTACCTCTCCAATTAGGCGTTATCCTGATGTGATGGTACATCGTTTATTACAGCATTATCTGGATAAAGGAAAATCTGTTGATGCAGAAGTTTTTGAAGAAAAGTGTGTTCATACTTCCAATATGGAAAATCTAGCCGCTAAGGCAGAACGTGATTCGATCAAGTACATGCAGATTAAATTCATGCAAGATCATAAAGATGAAGAATTCCTTGGAGTGATTTCAGGAGTAACAGAATGGGGTATTTATGTTGAAATCCTGACGAATAAATGTGAAGGAATGGTGCGTATTCGTGAAATAAAAGACGATTATTATACGTTTGATGAAAAACAATATGCCTTAATTGGTGAAACAACCAAGCATATGTATCAGCTTGGAGAAGAAGTACTTGTAAAGGTGAAAAACGCCGATTTGGTAAAACGTCATCTGGATTTTGAATTAATAGGAAAAAAGGAATCCTAGTTTTTTGGAATAATTATTGTAATTACTGTAACAACTTAAAAAAAGTCATGTCTATTATAAAAACTTCAATCATGAAACAATACATTTTAATTATCGCAGTGTGTTTATCAACACTAGGGTTCTCACAAAAAGTAGAAAAAAGCTTAGGAGATTTTACAGAGCTAAAGGCTTTTGATCAAATTTCAGTTAAACTGGTAAAAGCAGATGAAAACAAAGCTGTAATTTCAGGAGATCACACCGATAAAGTTCAAATCCTGAATAAGAATGGGGTCTTAAAAATTAGATTAGAAATAGAAAAGTCATATCAGGGAGAAGAAACCTATGTGACTTTGTACTACAAAACCCTTTATGTTTTGGACGCTAACGAAGGTGCCTTTATTATTTCTGATGAAACAATGAACCCTGCCGATATTGAATTAAAAGCTCAAGAAGGAGCTGGAATCGATGTTGCTTTGGATGTAAAGCGCGTAACGGTTAAGTCGGTTTCAGGAGGACAAGTTAAAGCTACTGGAATAGCAAAAAATCAAGATGCAACTGTTAATTCAGGAGGAATGTATAAAGGAAAAGCACTTAAAACAGAGCAAACTAACATAAATGTTAGTACTGGAGGGAATGCTAAAATACACGCTTCTGAGGTAGTGAAGGCCAAAGTAAAAGCTGGGGGAAATATTAAAATTTACGGAAATCCTAAAGTAGTCGATAAAAAAACTGTTTTGGGCGGAAATATTACTCAAGTAAACTAATTACCATCACTTAATTTGTACCTTTGTTCTATGTTCGAAGGTACAGGATATGCAATATTATACGGGTTCTTATTAGCTTTTGCTATAGGGCCCATATTTTTTATCCTGATCGAAACCAGTATCACTAAAGGTTTTCGATCTGCCTTATCCTTTGATTTAGGAGCGATTCTTGCCGATATCGTTTTTATACTAATCGCTTTTTTTAGTACCAGTCAGATTCTTCAAAAAGTAAGTGACGATCCTAATTTGCTCATCTTTGGAGGAGTCATACTCGTTGTATATGGTGTGATTTCATTTATTAAAACCTCAAAATCTTTCAGGAAAATATATCGGGAACACCACGACAAAGAAATCAAAGTAAAAAAGAACTTACTGGGTTTGTTCATTAAAGGCTTCTTATTAAACTTTATCAACTTTGGCGTATTGGCTGGTTGGATCGGTACGATTATCATGGCTAATGCCTTGACCACTTCAACACAAGGTGTTGTGGTGTTTCTTGCAACAGTATTGGCTAGCTTACTTGTGACCGATATCATCAAAATTTCTTTAGCGAAAAAACTTCAGAATAAAATGACACCGCGTTTTATCTTTAAAACAAAGAAATGGGTGAGCATTTTAATCATTGCTTTTGGATTGTTTCTTGTCTATCAGGGCTTCTTTCTACAACAACCCGAGACTGATTCTATTCAGGATAGACTAGAAAACATCAAAGAGAAATTACCAGAGTAAAATTTACTTTTTGAATTAATCACAATCATTGGTCTGTTTATAATTAGGATATGTGTTTTAATGGACTTGGTGGTGTTTAATAATACTAAGTTTTTTGATTTATTTTCAATAATCATTTAATCTGAAGCAGGAAAAAGGTGCTGAAATGCAATTTACAACTAGAGGGATTAAATAGGTCAATGGTTAAAAGACTTTCCAGCGCAACACTTGAAAAAACCATACAACTCATGTTTTATGAATCTATCTGAGGAAGTGTATTGGAGAGAATTAGAGGTATAGATTCCTGAATAGCCGCTTTTAGCTTATTCAACTATAATCCTCTTTATTACTTTTCTAGAGAAATCATTTGAAAGGAACAATGTTATAAAATATAATTCTGTTATAAATGAATTTGTTTCTGGTGAATAGGTGTAATTCATTGTTTGATTGTTTGGAAGGATTTTATCTATTAAAGCACAGCGTCGTGATACGTCATATCCTTCAAGTTGAAAGGGTGTATCTACGCTATTACAATATTGTAAGATTATTGTATGTAAGTTGTTTTTATCTTTTGTTGCCAAGGTTTCATCTAGGTCTGAATTGATGGGTAGTTAAAGTTTACTACCACACTATGATAGTGTCCAATAGAGCTCTCATTGTTGAAATCAGAAAAAGGTTATATTGGAAGTAAAAGCACACAAAAAGGCACGTTGCAGTCTATTGTGGTATCTGTGGCATTAACATCGTCTAATAACCTACATCAATATTTGAAGTGGTTACAGTTCCATTGTTGGTCCCTATGCTCAAAACATTAGAATTGACATAATCATTGCATGTTAGCGATGAAGCTTTAAAGCTGAACCCTAAGGAGGATTGAAAGGATATAATAGTATATTTTCATAATAAAAAGTTTTCTTAAACAGCACATTAATAGTAACTAGATTCACAAAGATTCTACGAAACCTTAAAAAGTGTAGGTGTGATTACATTTTCTGTAGACGTTAGCGATGACAAAAAGTTTATATTTATTATGGGGATTGTTTCATCATTATATTTGATAGAAAAAATTCATCTCAGGCATGACATTTTTCTGTAACGAATACGATTGGTTTTTTTGAATTATTTAAGTTTTGGGGATGTACACTTTTTAGAATATTAAATTTTTGACAACCTTTATTTCTAGTGTTGTTAAGTGAACTAAAGAATAAGAGGCAGTTTTTCTATCTGCCTCTTTAGTGAAAAAATTCGATCAATCCAAAATAACGTTATTTAATAACAAATTTAAATTGAATGAACTCTGATGGTAAATTACAACACTACTGGGGGTGTTAGTTAATTGTAAAATGGATAAAGGCTGCATTACCATAAATACAAACATAAACTATACACTTGATTGTTTCACGACTCCATAGAAGACTTTTCAAGGCGTCTATTAAAAAAAAATAGCGACAATGCACCTCCGAAATGGGAGTAGGATACCCCAATCGGGCAAAATCATGATTTTTGAAAAATCGAGTTTTGAAAAAGAATTTGGGATCGGATTTCTTTTCTGATTAATTTTTTTTTAAACTCATTACTTGTAAAAAAAGGAATTGTCAGAAAAAGATTCCGACCCCAGAATTTTTTCGAACAAGGGATTCTCGTGCATTTTCGAACAAATCTATAAATTCATAAAAA
>JABSPN010000348.1 GCA_013214425.1 Flavobacteriaceae bacterium
AAGAAATCTCTTTGTGCAACTGTCTCAAACATGCTGCAATTGAGTGTGATACCTTTTATTGGGATTGGTTTAACCGTTTTATAAAGGAGATTATTTCTCCCTAAACTAGGAAAGCTCATGTAATCTTTCCTGTTATGATATCTTCCTCCAGGAATAACACTATCATGATCCTCAATCTCCATTTTGTTCATTAAGAAATCTAACGTGTCTGGAGCAATCATCTTGTCGTAAACAAAGCGTACTGGATCACCATCTTCTCTGTCTTTAACGCTTTTAGATAGTTTTTCAAGGAAACTCTTACCTAAGTCAGATTCAATATCCAATTCAGCATCTCGAGTAATTTTTATCATATGTGCTTCAATATCTTCATAATTAAAGATGTTGAAAATAGCGTGCAAATTGCAGCGAATTAAATCATCTAGCATGATGATATAATCTTTCTCGTCTACTTTAGGAAGCACAACAAAACGATCTAAATTTCTAGGAATCTCAAGAAGTCCGTACTGATTTTCTTCTTTTTTCAAGCTCATTTTTACAGCTAGATAAGCTGCTGTATCCTCTAATCGAGGTAATTTGATCTCATCATTTAGAATGATCGCTACTAATGCTGGACCTATTGTTTCTAAATAGAAGTTTTTAATAAACTCTTTATGAACTTCATTTTCGATCTGATCTTCTCTCAGAATAACAATTCCTTCTTTTTCTAGTTTTTTATGAATGATCGCTAATATGCGTAGGCTTTCAGATTGTTGTTTGATAACCTCTTCAGTTATTTTCTCTAATAACTCTGAAGCTTTATAAACACCCAGAGCTTTTCTTCCTCCTTTACCCGCATCAACGATTCGCTTAACTGTAGCATATCGAACTTTAAAAAATTCATCTAGGTTATTAGAAAATATGCCTAAAAACCGAAGCCTTTCTATCAGTGGTACAGTTGTATCTTCTGCCTCTTGAAGTACTCGAGCATTAAATTGTAACCAACTCAACTCTCTATTAATGTACTTTTCTTTTTGATCTGTCATATTTTTAAGTCTTTAGGAAAAATCTTATAAACTGTATTACCATTTTTAATCTGTTCCCATGATGCGATATCAAAATCAATCACTACAAAACCACAAGTTGGAACATTCTCTATATATAGATTCCCAAAAGTATTTACAAAGTAAGTAATAGCAAAATTATGACCGAAAATCATCAAAGAATTAACATTGGAACCTTTAGCTTGTATTACTCGAGTTAATGCTGCACCTGAAAAATCATAAATTTCACTGTTAAGAGAGAAAATAGTATCTGGTATTTGCCAATTTCTTTGAAAATATTGAGCTGTAGACTTTGCTCTATTCGCTGTGGAGGAAATTACTTGATCTGGCATTTCAAAACAATTTTTAGTATGTTGAGAAATAAGTTCTGCGTCATTGTTTCCTCTTAATTTTAAAGGCCTGTCGTGATCTCGAACATCATGTTTCCAGGATGATTTAGCATGTCTAACTAGTATTATTCTTTTCATTATTGAAGAGCTATAAAAGTTAAAAAACAGGTTGAAAACATCTCTTTTTTTGAATAAACTAACAATCGTATTAAAAATTCAAATATACTTCTTAGTGAGTTATTGAACATTTACTAACTTTAAGGTCCCTACTTACCCATCCGTATTCTTCTTTTTTAATGAACTACCGTAATAAAGTAAACTCTTAGTTATAATTAATGGCATTGATTCAAAATCTATAATGCTTTTCTTGCCTCATTTTTTTTGGAAGTTATGAAAAAAAAAGATTGTAATCATTATTAGTAGTATGCTTTGTTTTTTTGTTTATTCACAAATTAATAACAACAAAATAGTTGAAGAAAAAAGACTATCATAACAGGATAATTAATTGATAAAATAGATGTTGCTGAGAACTCAAAAGCTCTTCTATCAAGTAACACACACATCTAAAAATTATAATTAATTAATACTATGCAATTCAAAAGATATTCAAATTTTAGCTCATAAAGTAAGAGCAGTACTTCTAAAAATCACAATACAATTTTAGATTATTCGATCTCAAGTTTAACTAATAGTAACCCAACTTTTTTCATATTAAAAGAAACAATAAACTCCAAGTTAAATTCGTTACGACAAGAATAGCTGAAACTCCGTTAGATCGTTTTTATTGTTTTAAACTGAAATCTCAGTCAGTAAATGAATGAAAATGGTTTTGATCAAAGTGGTTACACCGAACCCCGTGAATTTATATTAATAGTCAATAAGATAGTTTTTTATAAGTATTTGAAGAATTCATGAAAAAACCACTGAACTACAGGATATTTTACTTTTAATTGCGTAAGTCATCACATCAAATTTAGATGTATTAGTATAGCATTACTTCTTTTAAGGGATTTGGTGAATATCGGTTGGCAAATGATTGTCACGATAATTTAGATTGCGAAGAATTCCGGCACCAATTAAACGGGAGAAAAAAGTTTATTATTTAAAATTTGAATCATTTGGATAACCTGACAAAACCCTTTGTTTTCTGACTATTTAAGGAGTGATTATTTTATAATATAACGTAGATTTGAGTTACGTATTACTTTCCTTGATCATCTTGTAATATAGAGATTCCAAGTTTGTGGAATCTCATAAAATATTCACAGAATGATGATTACTGTGCATCCAAGGTTTCACAAATGATGCTGCCGAATTGTAACCAAAAGCTACATCTTCGGCAACATTACTTGCATAGAAACTTGCTTGTAAATTTGAATATCTCTCAAGAAAATTATCCTGAGAAACTTATCCTGTTGTTACCATGTAAATACTGTGATCCAGAGCTTCAAATGAGAAATCACTTAGAAGGCTTAATTCATTGATACCAAATGAGCGCATTTCTGAAATAACTAAATCATTAATTTCTAGATCGGTAGATGAAAAATTAATGTTTGGGGTTTCATTTAATTCAGTATTCTCTTTGCTACAAAAAATCACAATTGGGATTAACACTAAACATAGCAATTTCAAGCAAGTTTGGGGTTTTGTTTTATCAGGGATTTTATAATTTTATCACCATTTTTCAAATATGATCACAAAATTAACACCTAATTATTTAAAATTTACAATTTATTCTTTGAAATACTCTTTTTTTTCGACGAAAAACATGGGTTTTAACAAATGTTAATAATTATGGAGCCAATCTTTTAGCGCTCCAATTATCATTAGTAAAAGAAAATAAAAATCGGTCATGAAGGCGATTAGGTCTTCCTTGCCAAAATTCAAAAGAAATTGGTTTTACAATAAAACCACCCCAATGTGCAGGTCGTTTAATATTTATTTCGTCTAAACTTATTTTGAGTGTGGCTAGTTTATTGTCCAAAACCTCTCTGCCTTCTATAACATCGCTTTGATTACTTACTATAGCCCCTAACCTGCTATCTATGGGTCTTTTATTGAAATATTGATCAGAGACTTTAGAAGATGTTTTTTCAGCATTTCCTTTTATAATAACTTGCCTCTCTAGTTGTGGCCAAAAAAACGATAATGATACATTAGAATTATAAGCAATAGCCTTGCCTTTTTCAGAATTATAATTGGTGTAGAATATAAGGACATCAAC
>JABSPN010000349.1 GCA_013214425.1 Flavobacteriaceae bacterium
ACAACTACTATGCGCATGGCCCCTTGGCAAGAACTGAGCTAGGAGATAAAAAAGTACAAGGCCTAGATTATATCTATACCCTCCAAGGATGGTTAAAAAGTGTGAATGGAGAAAATTTAAAATCACCAGAAAACGATTTGGGAACAGACGGCTTGCCAGGCTCGGCACACCATTTATTTGGGAAAGATGCCTTTGGGTATAGCCTTCAGTATTTCGATAACGATTACCAAGCAGTAAATGGCGATGATGCAACGAGCAATTTTAAACCTTTAATGTTTTCCAGAAGTCCGTCGGTAACGCACAGTACCAAGAATTTGTACAATGGCAATATCAAAGAAATGGTAACGGCACTGCGCCAAAAACGCGAACAAGTAATACGGGCCCAAGTCAATACTTACGAATATGACCAACTGAATCGTATTGTGGGGATGCAATCTACGGCAGTAAAAGAAAACGCAAGTGGGGCAATTAATAGCAAGGCGAGCTATGGAGCAGCATACAGTTATGATAATAATGGAAATTTACAAACCTTAACACGAACCGTATACGATAAAACAAATATAAATAGCGGAATACCAATCCCTATGGATAATTTGGAGTATACCTATAAGCCCAATAGCAATCAGTTATTAACCGTTCAGGATTATGTAAGGGCATCAGAAGGAACCGAGATTCTAGATTACGAAACAGATTTAAAAGACCAGTTAATAGCTTTAGGCATTGCTCCTGCAGCTTTTGATCCTGACAATCCAGATCACCAAAATTATGTCTATGATCTGATCGGGCAATTGGTTCAGGACAAAACAGAAAAATTGAGAATTCAATGGCGGGTAGATGGAAAAGTAGCACGGGTAATTAAGTATACCGATCCTACATTTACCACAATTGAAAAGCAAATCCTTTTTGAATACGACGGGCTCGGAAATAGAATTGCCAAAATAGAGCAACTATATGATGCTGCTTTGGCTGAATTTTCGCCACGACGAAATGTGACCTATTACGCAAGAGATGCACAAGCTAATGTATTGGGTGTGTATAAAGCAAAAGTTCGATTAACGAGCACCAGAAAGAAGGTAAAATTAACCTTAGATGAACACCATATATACGGTTCTAGTAGGTTAGGATTAGAACAAAATTCTTTGGTGGTATTAAAAGAGAACGAAAATGTAACGACCAGTTTGGCAAAAGCTGCTACTACAAGTGCGTTTACGAGTCGAGACGATAGCAATGGCTATGCCATTAAGCTCAATCCAGAGACAACATTGCGTTGGCAGGGCACACCAGTACAAACAGCTTCAAAGAAGGAATACAAGTTGACCAATATAGAACTGAACACCTTCTTAACGGTAAGCAATTTAACAGACACCAATACAAGCCTTATTCGTTTAGCCGATTACAGAGAGCATCTCAATAATAGGGATAACACAATTCTTGCTAAACAGCGAACCGATCTTGCATTGGCTTTAATTAAAGAGCCTTCGGGAACCAATTATGCGCTACAGGTAGTGGCCTTATTCAATAAGAATCACAACAACAATGTTCGGAAAACATTTACAACACCCTACGCCTTTAGCCCCGAGGTTTTAGCCAATGGCATCGCAATAGACTTTAGTTATGCACCTTTAAGCACCTCGATGCTCATAGATGGTGTGGCCTACAATACTGAGGCACTTAGCTTAGAAGCGCAGACAGAGAAAATAGCTAGTACCGGCATGAGTACCACACTTAGCAATAGCATTAGTACTAGTAGTGTGGCAGAAAATACCACTGTTGGTTTGTGTTATTTAGAATACGGGTTTCAATCTAAAGGCTTACCCCATGTTGAAGTTTTCCGTTTTAGCAAAGGGCAGGGCTTACCAGAGAGTAATACCAACAAAACAATGACAGTAACGGTTGGTGAAAACGCCAATTTATGGACAAATTCATTATGCAATATCGATACCGATAACGATTCGGTACTGGACCGATATGAAGACGTGAATGGCGATGGCAATCTGTATAATGACGATACCGATTTGGATGGCATCCCTAATTTTATGGATGCAGACGACGATAACGATTCGGTACTCACCAACTACGAGGTACGCAATACCGATGGTGACAACAATCCGCTTACCGGAGCTGTCTTAGATACCGATGGCGATGTATTACCAAATTACTTAGATCCAGACGACGACAATGATGGCTTATTGACCAAAAATGAAAATCCAGATCCAAACAACGATGGAAATCCTACAGATGCGGTTAATACCGACAGTTCGGCTAGTGATACCCTTGCCAATTATTTAGACCCTACAGAAGGGAGCTATGCAGTAATGTCTGAAATAGAAAATGTCTCTTTATCGCGAAGCACTGGCGATAAGCGTTACGAATTAAGCAACCATTTGGGGAATGTGTTATCGGTGATTAACGATAAAAAATTACCAGAATTCAATACAGAAGACGATATTTCTAGTGGTCTCTTGTGTTTTAATGCAGACGTTCTTTCTTATAGTGATTACTATCCTTTTGGTATGGTAACACCTAAACGTAATGGTAGTACTGGCCAGTATAGATATGGCTTCCAAGGTCAAGAAAAAGACGATGAATTAAAAGGCGAAGGGAATAGCTTGAACTATAAGTACAGAATGCATGACCCAAGAGTGGGGAGGTTTTTTGCTGTTGACCCGTTGGCTCCGAAATATCCCTTTTATAGTCCATATCAATTTAGCGGAAATAGACTTATAGACATGGTTGAGCTGGAAGGATTAGAACCTTCAAAAACACCCCAAACTGGTGACGCAGAGGGGAAAAAAGAAATAAGCGTTGAGAATGGAGACGGAGATTATTTAAGTGATGTTCATAATCAAAAGTTTGTTATGAAATTGGAAGATGTAAGTTTGGAAAATTTCAATAAATTTAAAGAACAACTATCTTTTGACCCTGGTAAGATTGTGAATAATTATTTAGCAGAATACAAATTAGTTGACAGAGATGGAAGCTATGGTGTAACTGAAGGAGACCATTTTGATATATCAATTATAGGCGATAGTGGCTCTGTAGTTATTAGTGAGATAAAAAGCGAAGATTATTTTTTAAGTGTAAAAGTTCAAACATTAGAAGGTCATCCAGATGCGGGTAGTAATATATTTTCAGTTAAATACGACCCTAAGTTGAAGCAAATGACTTGGGAAACACAGAATGTTTCAAGAACTAATGTTGGTCTCGGAGGTATTTTGTCTCCTTATGCTAGAGCTGGACAAATTTCACAATGGAGAATTGTTATGGGAAAAGTTAAAGACTATATTGGAAATAGCCATCATGTTTCAGAAGCGTATTTAGATATTAAAGTAGCTTGGTATAATGATAGCAAAAAAGAGCTAGGAGAATATTCAGAACCGATGAGAATGCATTTTCAAATGAATAAAATTGATGATGATGAATAAAATTATTAATAAATTTTTAGCACAATGATTTTTTTAATCCCCCGTATTCTATGATTAAAACAAATTAAATTTAATATTTTTTTAAGCGGCAAACTTCATTATATC
>JABSPN010000035.1 GCA_013214425.1 Flavobacteriaceae bacterium
TTTATTTTCTTATTCGCTTTATTTTTATTTGACAATGTTCTTAAACTTCTAACATCGATCATCCTTTTTCCTTATTATCTTATAGTATTTCCTTACTCTATTATCTACTTTACACACTTCTACATCTAAAAACCCGTGGTTTTCTAATTTGTGTAAGGCAGGATAAAGCGCTCCTTCAGTAATACTTAATTGCCCTTTAGTAAGTTCCTTTACTTTTTGGGTAATTTCATACCCATACATCTTGTCATTTTCTGACAAGAGTTTTAGTAAAATCGAATTAAGACTTCCTTTATAAAGTTTAGAATTACTCACAATTTTTAATGATTTCTTCAGAACAAATATATACATAAATAGTTTAGGTATACAATTCTGATAAGAAAAAACTATTTTTGTGGCTTAAAATATTGCTATGAGTACATTCCATTCTTTAACCATTAAAGAAATAATTAAAGAAACACCAAGTGCTGTTTCTATTGAGTTTGAAGTGCCAGATTCTTTGTCAAATGACTTTTCATTTATCCCAGGTCAATACCTAACGTTAAAAGCCGAGATAAATGGTAATGAAGTAAGAAGAGCATATTCGATTTGTTCTTCATCGACATCTGGATCACTAAAGGTGGCTGTTAAAGAAGTGGAAAATGGAATTTTCTCAACCTATGCTAATCGATCACTACAAAAGGGAGATCGTTTAGAGGTGTCCATTCCTGAAGGAAAATTCACATTAGATATCAATCAGGGGAATAGTAATCATTATGGTGCTTTTGCTTGCGGAAGTGGAATTACGCCTATTCTATCGATGATTCTTTCAGTATTAGAAAATGAACCGAATAGTACCTTTTCACTAGTGTATGGAAACAAATCTATTCAGGAGACCATTTTTTACGATGAGATAGAAGCATTAAAAACTAAATACGCTGATAGATTTGAAATCCTCTATGTTTTCAGTAGAGAAAATGTTGAAGGGAATCTTTTTGGACGCATCGATACGTCTGTTGTCAATTTTGTTTTGAAGAATAAATTTAAGGAGAAGTCATTCAGTAATTATTATTTATGTGGTCCTGAGGGAATGATTAAACTCACAGAACAAATTCTGCTTGATAATGGTGTTGATAAAGGAACTATTTCTTTTGAGTTGTTCACGGCTTCCACTTCTGAAAATGAGGTCACAACAGGTTATTTTGATAAAGCATCGGTAAAAATTATTGTTGATGACGAAGAGTTTACTATTTCTGTAGATGCAGATAAATTAATCTTAGACGCTTGTTTAGAGGAAGATATTGATGTCCCATATTCTTGTCAAGGGGGCGTATGTAGTAGTTGTATCGCAAAAGTTCAGGAAGGAAAGGCGACGATGGTTAAAAATGCTATTCTTACTGATGGAGAAATTCAAGATGGACTTATTTTGGCTTGTCAGGCTTTAGCGCAAAGCAGTAATCTTGTTGTTGATTTTGACGACGTATAATTAAAGGTGTTTCTTTCTGAAGCTAGAAGGTGTTTCTTTAGTTAGGATTTTAAATGCATTATTGAACGCTGATTTAGAATTGAACCCAGCCATTTCGGCAATGGCCTCTATAGTTAGGTTTTTATTTTCTTCTGAAATCAATAAATTTTTGGAATCTTCTATTCTGTATTTGTTGACAAAAGAGACAAAATTCATTTTAAATTCACTATTTAATATGGAAGATAAGTACTTGCTATTTGTCCCAACTAATTTGGCTAGTTCGTGAATAGTTAGCTTACTGTTGAGGTAAGGTTTTTCTGTTTGCATAACTGCTACAGCAGCTTTTTTTATTACTTCTTTTTTGTTGCTGTCAAGACTTTCGGTTTTTTTTTCAATACTACTTTCCGGTGTAATTTCTACAACACTATCTTCGGGAGAAACAGGTGTTTTGAATTTTACAATTTGTTGCTTTCCACCTTTAATTCCTACATAGATTAGATAGCCAGACATAAAAACACCTACAGGAATTAATGCTTGATTTATGGGAGATAAATACACAATAAAAGTGCTTGAAATAAAAAGGATATACCCTAAGATAAAATTGAGCATCCATTTTAAATTGATCCCTTCTTCGTAGGAAAACACATCGCCAATTTTCTTTTTATGTTCCCGATAGAAAACCAGGGTTTTATAGATATAGAAAATATTCAGTATCGGGAAAATGAAAAATAGCGCTACAGCATTAGACCAATCCATTACATTTTGACATACGGTAAAGATGAAATCCTCTTCATCACTAAAAGAAGAGAGATAAATAAATGAAAGGAGATTAATCAGCAATAAGCCTAAAGGGAGATAATAATGATTAATACTGATTTTTTTAAACTTAAAATCGGTTAGAGAAATACTGTAAGAATAAACCGTTGGTGGAATGGCGATCAAGGCTACAAAAAACAATAGTGAAAACAAATTGACAATGGCGGCTTCGCTTCCCTCTAATTCTGAACTAATGATTAGAGTGATTAATATGATGGTGAACATAAAAAAGTAGGCGCCCAAAATTTTTGAGGCAATAGGCATCTCATTTCGGGATAGTAAAAATTTTAATCCGAAAAAGCTGGAAATTATAGCTGGAATTCCTAAAAAAAGGATCGTCATATTAGTATAGGAATGTATTGTTTTTCATTCACTACAAAATAACAAAACATTTTAAAGTAGTGATTAGTTATCCAGACTATTTTGTAAATGTTATAAAAAACACATTTCTTCTCAAAATGTTTATAAAGGAAATATCTTCTAGAGATTTATTTACCATAAACCTCTAAAAGACTAATAAACAAGACAAAAGCTTATTCGGCTATTGCATTATTTTATGTTTGGCTCAAAATTAAAATGCGTGAGTTGATGAATCGTTTAAAACAACATTTTAGATGAGGACTTATTGTTTCTTTGTGTTTTATCGTATAGTTACTTAAGTATCTTTTTCTCAGGTTGTGATTAGAACTATAAATCCTGAAGGAGGTTTTGATATCAAGACAACAGGCCGAGGTTTGCTATTACCATGAGTGAGTTTCATCAGTTTAGCTAAAGAAGCTCCAGTTTTAAATCTAAAAGGAGGTAACATTTCAGAAAGCACCCTTGTGTATCACGACGGGTCAAATTCAATATCATTAGGTTTTTATTACTGGGCTGGAACCGTTTGGGTTCCAATTGGAGGGTTTAATAATGGGAGCTCTGGAGGGACAGCAATAACCATGGGATCTAATGAGTATTTTGTAGATGGTACTCATGAATTGTTTTTACAAGGCGCTTTTCACCCAATGTCTCACCAAGCGAGTCGATTTGGAGCTACTTTAGGGTACTCTAATTATAGATTGGGATCTGTTTATATTACTAATGGGGTTTTCACTACTTCTGACATGAACCCTAAACAAAATGTAAAAGACATTAGCTATGATTTAGATGAAATTTTACAGTTGAAAACAATAAGTTATAACTGGAAGCATAACGATAAACTTGGAAATACTGTAATTCCTCCACAGCAACAAGAGAGAAAAACCGGGTTTTCAGCTCAGCAAGTATCTGAGTTAATTTTTGAAGTTGTTCAAACACAAAGCTGGATTAAGACCGATGAAAACGGAAATTAAAAGTGAGTGAAAATGACCATTTAGGAGTGAACTATAGTAATATTATTCCCGTAATCGTAAAAGCTATTCAACAACAACAAGAACAAATCGAAGAGTTAAAAAAGCAAACTAAAATTTTGAAGCAACTATTGGAGAAAAAGTAAACCTTTCCTCATAGTAATTTTCCTTTGATAGGATAAAGCGCTTTGTTAACTCAAAGCATTTTTAACACACAAATTCAGACACTTTACACATTGAAATTTCTCCTGAAAACGCCTAAAAACAGAGCTTTTATGTTTCGATTCCCTGAATCAGTACTTCTTAAATGTTAAGAAATGACACTCTAAATAGCCCTTTGCCTTATGTTTGACTCAAGTTTAAAATGTGTGGATTAATAAATCGTTTAAAAACAACATTTTATCATGAGGAACAACTACTTATTTACAATTTTATTTTTTTTTAGTATTGCATCTTTTTCCCAAGTTGGAATTGGAACTACAACTCCAGAAGGTGCTTTAGATATAACAACAACCGATGGAGGTTTATTAGTACCAAGAGTGAGTTTAACAAATCTGTCTACTGAAGCGCCAGTTTTAAATCCGCAAGGAGGGAGTGTTGTAGAAAGTACACTAATCTATCACGATGGGACTAATTCAATAACAGCAGGATTTTATTTTTGGAATGGAACTGTATGGACTCCAATAGGTGGGTCTGATGCCGATTGGACCATTTCGGGGAGTGACATGTACAACGCTAATCCAGGAAATGTAGGTGTAGGAACAACAACACCTCAAGCTGCATTTCATTTAAATGGTACTATTGCTTCTGGAGGGACGACCGATTTGATTAACGAAGATTTTTCGAGTTATACTATTTCTCAAAACTCAAGCAGTGCTGGATGCTCACCTAACGGATGGGCCATTGTAGCAGCAGGTGCTTCAACTTATCCATGTACTAGTTGTGCAGGAAATCGTTTAGAGATTAACTCAGATGTATTAGGCTGTTCGCAAGACGCTACTATTGTGATGGCATTTACTCCAACTGGCGCTACAGTTGATATCAGTTTTGATTATCGATACAGACACTTTGGAGGAAGTAGTATGCGAGCATACTTATATAATGAAGATACCGCTTCTCAAGTAGGGGGAGACTTTTTTAATATTACTTCTGATGCCAATACATCTTATTCCAATATTGGAGTAGCTGTTACAGCCGGAACAAACTATTCTCTTAGATTCTATTATTTTGGAGATTATGATTATGGAGCCAGTATTGATAATGTGTTGGTGCAAGAAAATGGAGCTTCTTCTGGTGGATATGTATTTAGATTATCAGATGGAAATGAAGCAGTAGGTAGAGTGTTGACTTCAGATGCAAACGGTAATGCTACCTGGCAAACACCTTCAGGAGGAAGTTCAGGTACAGATGATCAGGTGATCGATACATTTAGTTTAGCAGGTAATATTTTAAGTATTTCTATCGAAGATGATGGAATAGCTCCATTAACGGTAGATCTTTCTGGTCTTGCTGGTGGTGGCGGATCATATACCTTTGAAAACGGATTAACAGAAACAGCTTCAACAGTTCGTTTAGGAGGAAGCCTTACTCAAGACACTACGATTGATTTAGATGATGAAGATTTAACGATTAGAACATCCAACACAACAGCATTATTTCCGGGTGATTTTATAATCGAATCAGCAAATGGAGATCATGTGTTGGAAACAAATCTAGAAGAAGAGTATATCGTTTTTGGTGAAGGAGGAGCTTTTGTTGATTCTGATGATGGACAAACGTTTACTGATACTGGAGGAGCACTTTATACAAAAGATTTTGCTGCTGGATTTGATAATGGTGGAGCCGGAGGAACTGCTATAGCTGTTGGATCTATTGAATATTTTGTTGATGGAACTAATGAATTATTTTATGAAGGATCTGGATTTCATCCCATGTCAGATGAAACCAGTCAGTTTGGAAATACTCTTGGTTCTTCAGGATACAGATGGGGGGCTGTTTATGCGACCAACGGTGTGATTACCACCTCTGATATGAACTTGAAGCAAAATGTAAAAGACATTACTTATGGTTTAGATGAAGTTTTACAACTTAAAACCATCAGTTACAACTGGAAGAATAATGAAAAACTGGGAAACACGGTAATTCCTCAAGATCAACAAGAAAAGAAAATCGGATTTTCTGCCCAGCAGTTATCGGAGTTAATTCCTGAAGTAGTTCAAACTCACAGATGGGTAAAAACTGATGAAAGTGGAAATTACAAAAGAGTAAAGAACGACTATTTAGGAGTGAATTATAGTGATATTATTCCTGTAACAGTAAAAGCTATTCAGGAGCAACAAGAACAAATAGAAGATTTAAAAGCAACTGTTGAAGAGCTGAAAAAGCAAAATGAAATCTTGATGCAGTTATTGGAGAAGAAGTAACCCCCTTCCTCATGATGATTTTTCTTCAATATGATAAAGGCGCCTTGTTAATTCAAGGCGTTTTTTATTACCTGAATAATATGTTCAGGAGCAATCGTCTTGAAGCAATCTAAATACCCTTCTGGATATTTATTTCCATAAATAGAGGTTGGGATTAATGGAAATTTTTCAAGATCTGCTGTGATTTGATTTTCTTCAGGTTGATTAAAAGGCACAAACCCGGCATAAGGATGTGTTACGCCCCAAATGGTAATTACGGGAACACCAAAATTGGTAGCTAAGTGTCCGTTTCCAGAGTCCATAGAAACCATTACATCCAGATTGGAAATTAAGGCGAGTTCTTGCTCGAAAGTAAGCTTTCCAGCAACAGAATTAACATTGGGGTACTCTGTTTCTAATTTTTCTAAAACGTTGACGTCATTTTTTCCGCCAAAAAGAAAGATCTCTTCACTCAAATTAGCAATCACTTGTTTCATGAGTTTCATGGGATACTCTTTCCCTTTATGAGCAGCAAAAGGAGCAATTCCAATTTTTTTATGGGTAGATGGCAGATTAAACAATTCCTGAATTTCAGGAGTCATCTCTTTTTTATCGTTTAATTGTACCTCAGACAAATCAAGATTAAATCCTAGAGTTCTAAACACATCTGCATAACGTTCATGAGTTGTTTTTAAAGGGAAAAACTGTTTTTTATTCGGATGAGTTAAGCGCTTCTTTTGGGCTCTACCTTTGTCAATTTGAGCTTGTCGAATTCCTTTGATTTTAAATCGACTTAATAAGATATTAGATCGCAGTACATTATGTAAATCGGCTATATAATCAATGTCGAGTTTGATTAATTCTTTAGCGAGTTTTTGCAGCCCAAAAAAACCTTTGTGTTTTTTATCCAGATCAACTGGATAGAAGTTCAGGTTTTCTATTTCGTTAAACATGGGTTCAAAGAATGGTCTGGATACAAAAGTGATTTTTAGCCCTTTGTTTTGGTTGAGCAGTGCCTTTAAAACAGGTAATGTCATGGCTACGTCTCCCATAGCCGAGAGACGGATGACAACAATATGTTTAGAACTTCTGCTCATGCAGAATAGTGATTATTTTTGAGAACGAAGAACTGGATTTAATTCATCATCGTTATACATTTTCATCTGTTTGTACACTTTCATGTACTTATCTCCTTTTTCGATATCAGACAAAAGTGTATCGATAGCACTAGACAAATCAACTTGTTGTTCTAACAAAACATTTAATTTCTCTTGACAAGCAGCTTTGTGTTCTTCTGTAGCATTTTCTCTTGTTGCTTCTTCCTTCATGTGGTATACCTTAAGTGCTAAAATTGAGAGTCTGTCTACACCCCACGCTGGGCTTTCTGTATTGATCGTGGCATTGTCTTTAACAGGCATGTCATTGTATTTATTTAGGAAATAGCCATCGATGTATTCAACCATATCAGTACGATCCTGATTGGAAGCATCTATTTTTCTTTTTAAGTCCAGAGCAGCAATTGGATCAATATTAGGGTCTCTGATAATATCTTCATAATGCCATTGAACAGTATCTATCCAACACTTTCTATATAATAAGTGTGCTAATAAATCCTTTTTTTCATCGTATTTGTTTTCAAAAGGCTGATACACATCATCAACAATGTGATAAGTTTCGATGGCTTCTACAAAAATCTTATTGGCTTTCTCTGTAAACATAATGTCCTATTTTCTAAATAAAAGGCAAAAATACTATTTACTGTTTATTTTCCGCTCTTAAATAACATAATTTAATATAATAAGTAAGAGAATAATAGTAGAAAGGGTTTCTTCTATTAGGTTATTTTTTATTTCCTGAAATAAATTTGAGATGATTACACTAATTGGGAAAAACAGATATACAATATTTTTATCTGATAAGAAAAATAAACCAACGCCTACTATGACTGTAAAAATAACGAGCAAAAAAGACTTTTTTAATGCTGATTTTTTTTGATTCATTGAAGTCAGGAAAACAATAAGCCCCCAAATAAGAATCAAAGACAAAAAGATGAGTATATATGGCCCGTTTTGACTCATAAGATTGATGCATGCTACTTTAGGAATTTCGAAGCTGTATAGTTCATCCATGAAGAGAAAATATCCTGCATAGTAAATCAATAAAACGGTAAAAAAACCAACTAAAGGAATTAACCAGTTTTTAAAGTTTTCAGAAGCATAAAAAACAATAGAGAGTATGAGTATTACCAGAAAGCTAATGGCCCAAAAATCAAACAAACTTGCAACACAAATCCAAATGGAAGCATCGAATATTTTTTTTCTGACCTCTAACTTAGATTTTAAACTAATACACCTTCTTAGTGCCATTAAAATGAAGACATTGGAAATAATGATGTTTGCATCTTGAAAAGAATTATAAAATAATAAGTGCAAGAATGTGTAGATTAAAATAGTGAAGCTATTTTGTTTAGCCAGTTCATTTTTTTTGACTATAAAATCTACAATGAAAATACTATAAAGCACAACTAAAAAAATGAGTCCTTTATTGAATAAGATGCTAGTGCTTAAAGGTTCGGTGTTTAATTTCAAAACTGAAAACACAAAACCAACAAGTAAAATAACAGCCAGTAAGACGAAATTGACAGGTCTGGACTTTCTAAAAACACTTGCGATCATTAACTTGATAAATTAAGAAATAGAAGTTAAACAAATTTACAGTACTCATATGACAAAATAAAATATAATGAAATATGATAATTTGTTTTATATTTGTACCTACTTAAAGATACAGTCAAAAATGAGAGATTTAGTTTACGGAATTCAAGACTTATTTGAAAACTTTTTATTTGTTCCTTTCAATATGTTAAAGGAAATGGAGCTTGAAAACTGGTGGACAGCCAACACTGTGAATTGGTTGTTTACTATTGTTGGTTTTATTGCTACATATTATTGGTTGAAGCAAATTAAATTATTTAATGATGAAGGTACTGAGCGTGATGATGTTACAGCTCATTCTATTTTTGAAGATTAATTTCAATAAACATATCATAAATGAAAGCGGTTGATCGACCGCTTTTTTTATGCAATAAAAAAGCCGCTTACAAATGTAAGCGGCTTTTTGCCCTATTTTTAACCTTATAACTTAAACTACTACTAATTATTTTGACACAATTAATAGCACTACAAATAGCGGGAATTTATGTTGTTTAATTGTAATAGTTAGGTTATGAAACGGTTATTATTTAAAGTGTATTCGTTTTAATAACCTACTTTTTTTCTTACTCGAGTCAATACTTCATTAGCTACTTTATGCGCTTTTTCAGCTCCTTTTGCTAAGGCTTCGTCAACTTCATTGAGATTGTCCATATAATGATTATAACGTGCTCTTTCTTCTGAATATTTCTCAATTAATAGTTCATAGAAAGCTTGTTTGGCGTGTCCATAACCATACCCACCTTTTAAATAGTTTTCTCTCATTTCTGAAATCTGTGCTTCAGAAGCTACTAATTTATAGAGGGCAAATAAATTACAAGTTTCAGGATCTTTAGGCTCTTCTAATGGAGTGCTATCTGTTTCAATTTTCATGATTTGCTTACGCAATTGTTTATCCGGAAGGAATAAATTGATAATATTCCCTTTAGACTTGCTCATTTTTTCACCATCGGTACCTGGGACATGCATCGTGCTTTCTGAAATTTTTTCTAGAGGTAATACAAAGGTATCTCCCATTTTTTGATGAAACCTTTTTGCAACATCTCGAGTCATTTCTAAATGTTGCTTCTGATCCTTTCCTACAGGAACAACTTCAGCATCATATAACAAAATATCAGCAGCCATTAGCATAGGATAGGTAAATAAACCTCCATTTACATCTTCTAAACGATCGGCTTTGTCTTTAAAAGAATGCGCTAACTCTAGCCTGGTAAAAGGGAAGAAGCAGTTGAGGTACCATGCTAATTCTGTTACTTGTGGGATATCACTTTGTCTGTAAAAAACTGTTTTTTCTATATCTAAACCAAAGGCAAGCCAGGTAGCAGCTGTAGAGTAGGTATTTTCTCTTAATGTCTTTCCATCTTTAATTTGTGTTAAAGAATGCATGTCTGCAATAAATAAAAAGGATTCATTTTCTGGACTGTTTGCCATTTTTATTGCAGGAATAATTGCACCTAAAAGATTTCCTAGATGTGGAGTTCCTGTACTTTGTACACCGGTTAAAATTCTTGCCATAGTTTCTTTTTTCTGAATTTTTACAAACTTATAGAATGCATCAATATTAAAAAAGTTATTTTTGACCTCAATGAAGATTTTTAAGTACATCTTTGGAGCAATCTATAGGATTTGGTTTTTTTCTTTGATGGGAATTCCCATTATTATCATGTTTCCATTTCTTTTAATAGCCACATTTAAAGAGTCCTGGTATCCTAAATTTTTTGTTTTGGCCAGAATATGGGCTAAGATAATTTTAGTGGGGATGGGCTTTCGATTAGTGAAAACTTCAGATCAAGAGATTGAAAAGGGGAAAAGTTATATGTTTGTTGCTAATCATACTTCTATGACTGATATCATGTTAATGCTGTGCGCTACTAAAAACCCTTTTGTGTTTGTGGGAAAAAAAGAGTTAGCCAAAATTCCAATTTTTGGATTTTTCTATAAAAGGACTTGTATTCTGGTTGATAGAAGCAGCCCCAAGAGTAGGCTAGAAGTATTTGAAAGGGCACAGAATAGATTGCGATCTGGTTTAAGTATCTGTATTTTTCCTGAAGGAGGAGTGCCAAAAGAAGAAGTCTTTTTGGATGAATTTAAAAACGGAGCTTTTCGTTTAGCAATTGATCATCAAATTCCAATTGTTCCCATGACTTTTCCTGATAATAAAAAACGTTTTCCATATAAGTTTGGAGGATATCCTGGAAAGATGAGAGTTCATGTTCATCATTTTATTGAAACAAAAGGACTTACCTTAGCTAATAGAGAAGAAATCAAAAGTAAAGCACGAGAAACGATATTAAAGCGATTACAAAACGATTTAAATAAATAAAAAAGCCCGGTGAAATACCGGGCTTTTTGTTGTTCATCATTGCTTCTATTTTTTAAGGAGCAATAATTAACCTAACCAACTAAAAAACCTAAAACTTAAAACTAAATCCTGAATATATTCCGAAGAAATATGGCTGAAAGCCTCCAGAATTTTCGCTAAAACCGTTTATTTGATACTTGAGCACTGGCTCAACATTAAAATTAAATTTATCTGACATCTTATAATTAAACCCAAGTCCGATGTTGGTGGTGAAACTTACAGAATTTAAATTGTTAGCTTCACCTAATAAGATGTTATTTCCATTGGGCTGTCTGGCATGAATCGTATTCTCATTTAAAAATAGCGTACTCATCCCTCCAATAACATGGATTCCCATTCTCTTGTCAGAGATTTGATATTTTGCCTCAACAGGTACTTCGATATAACCAAATCTTTGCTCAAGGAATGAATCAAATCGATCTGAAAAATCATCTGGAATTGCCGAATTTACATTAAATGCTTGTTGACCAAATACTGCAATGTTAGATGCTTGATTTGAAATTTTTACACTTCTTAAAGGCGCAGGAGATGAAACGCTAGGTATTGCAGGTTGTACAACAATATCATTAGTTTTATATCCTACATCTATCTTATTAATACCAGATCTTACACTTAGCTTATCAGTTACTTGATAGGCAACATGTACACCATATCCCATATTCAATGATCCAGATTTATCATTTGAATCAAATTGTTGATCAATAGGTGATCCACCACCAAAGCTATTATAATAGAGCGGTGTGATTACAGGCGCAACATCCCAACGTCTTGCAATTCCCTCATTTTCATCGTCTTCATCTTCATTGTCTTTCTTTTCTTGCTCAGCAACTGCTTTTTCAATCTCATTTTCATTTTTTAACAATGTAGAGTCTTTTTGAGCTTTAGCTAATGCCATTTCAGTATTGTTTCCTAGGCTATCACCATCTTTATTATTTGAAAGCGCTTCAGTTTCATTATTCTCAAAAGCGGCATTTATCTTATCTTTGTTGATATACGGATTTCCATCAGATTCGGTTTTTTGGTTCGTGTCAGCTACACCATCCGTAGCATTATTTTTAATGAGTGGATTATTTGAAGATTTGACATTGTTGAATGTGTTTTTCTTCTCATTTCTAATTGCATTTTTATCATTCAGCTTTTTGGTGTCATCCTGATTAACGTTGGCTACAGCATTAGCATCCTTGTTTGTAGTCTTATTATTGAATAATAATCCATCTTTGTATTTACTATTATTTCCTTTGAGTTGTTCCTGAGAACCATTCGTTACAATAGCGTTACCTTTATTCTGTATATTGTTTTGATCTAAATCCTGATTAGGAATTCTAGCATTGCTTTTTTCTTGTGATGCATTAGTATTAGCAACAGCATTATTATTCTTTTCAGTATTAGGTTTTGGGCTCAAATGATTATCGGCAACCCCAGAACCAGAAGTAATGGTATTTTTCTTTTTCAGTGTAGTAGCGTCCTCAGGATTGCCTGAATCATTTTTAGCATTTAAAATATTTTCAGACTCCTTGTTATTATCAGCCTGATTATCGACCATTTCGTTATCATCATTTATGATAACAGGAATGTTCTCATTTTGGTTGTTGGAGTTGTCGTTAGACGACTCTTGATTAGTTTCTTGATCGTTGTTTACCATATTGGTGTTAATTTCATCTCCTGAGAAGACAGTATTACCAATGGCAATAAAGAGAATTAATAAAGCAGCAATTCCAGAGAGTTTTAACCACATAGGAATCACTTTTTTGTTTTCCTCTTTTCTTAGTTCCGTATTGATCTTATCCCAAACTACTGAATTAGGAGCAACCTCAAAATCCTTGAGTTTTTCTTGAAATAATCGATCTATGTTCTTTTCTTCACTCATCACAATGAATGTTGTAAATTCTGTTTTGATTTAAGTTCTTCTATTTTATCTCTCAAAATCACTCTGGCTCTTGCCAAGTTAGATTTTGATGTACCTTGCGATATATGTAATATTTCTGCAATTTCTTTGTGTGAATATCCGTCTAGTGCATACAAATTAAACACCAGGCGATATCGGTCAGGTAACTCCTGAATAATCTTCAACAGAAAATCAACAGAGAGGTCTTCATCATCAACAGTTACCGTTACCTCTTGGATCTCATTTTCATTTACAATTCCAAAAATTGCTTCTTTTCTATATTTCTGTAGTGCAGTATTGATTACAATACGCTTTAGCCAACCTTCAAAAGAACCTTTTTTGTTATACTGAGCAATTTTTTTAAAAATAGTAATAAAGGCATCTTGCAGAGAATCTTCTGCCTCTGCATAATTTCGAGAATACTTTAGGCACAAAGAGAATAACTTACTAGCATATAAATTATATAATTGTCCTTGAGCTTTAGCATTTCCTTTTTTACAATTTTTTATGAGTTGCTCTAAACTCACGCTATATATTTCGTTTTTAGTTAATTAAAGTTCACAAATGCTTGAACTTCATATTCTGTATACACATCTAAACCTTCGTCATCTTGTCCATTCCAAAATCTAAATAAATAAGTTGTTTGTTCTAGTGGTTTAAATTTGAAGGTTTCTTCAAAAACATCACTAGTTTGAGCAGGACAAGTTGCATCTAAGTCATAATAAGCGATAATTGCCACAGTTCTCGTGTCTTGGTTTTCTTCATAAAAGAATGTGTTAAAAACATGACATTCTGTAGGCA
>JABSPN010000350.1 GCA_013214425.1 Flavobacteriaceae bacterium
TGCATGACCTTGTTAGCCTGCTTTATCCCTATGGTGTTAATCTTTCGAAGCCCCATAAACTGGGTGAGAGTTCCAAATACAGGTTCTACCGTACTTTGCCGCTTGGCTTTCATGTCTCTACCTCTTTTACTTTCCACCCTGGCTATATTGCGTTCGTAGGCTTCTCGGTAATAGGTCACTGAAAATTTCTTCTCTTTTGCCTTTCCCAAACAACTACTCGCTAACGGACACCCCCTACATTGCTTACTCGAACCACGATACTCCTTCTTTTTAGTCTGAGTCCTATAATCTAAAAATACCTTTTTAAATGGGATAACCTCACCCTGTGGACATGTATAGTAATCCTGTTTCTCATGATAAATAAATCCAATAGGACCACCCTTGTAAGTCCCATGAGGTGGTATAAAACTCCTTATCCCTTTTGACTCTAAAAATGCATAATTCTCTCCACTACTATAACCCGTATCAGCTACCAAGTTCTCCCAGTACAAACCTTGTTGCCATAAACGACTATGTAAACGAGTTGTAATATCTTTTAAGTATTGATTGTCTTTCTTACAAGCATGATAAGCCTTTATATCTGTAATTACATGATGGGCTGTATCTACACTAAGCTGACTCAAGTAATTAAGCTTCCTTGCTTTTCCTGGCTTAACACTAATGCGAGCATCTGGGTCGGTAGGACTATAATGTGTCTTGTTCGAGGTGTATTTACTCCTCTTATTGCCTGAGCCTGGACGTTGGTCTTGGTCGGTAGACCATTTTGTATTACGACGATTTATGCTTTGTAATTCATGTGAATTTGCTGTAAGTAATTGCTGTTCCGTTGGTGCTTTATTTACTTTTGATTGACGATGAGGCCTTGTCCTTATCCATTGCACTCATCACACGGATACGTTTTAAATGAGCACCCAAAGCGTCTTTGGGAACTTTTAACTCCAGTGTATCCATAGATGCATTAGCTTTAATGGGAGCTGAATCAATCGCTTGGGTATGACCACTAACCATACCTTTATCTATACATAATTGCAATACTTTGGTAAACACGGCTTCAAAAACCGATTCAGGATATAACTGACGTGTACGACTTATTGTAGAATGCCAAGGTAAAGGCTCATCGATATCATAACCTAGAAAAAATAAAATATCTAAACGCATACTACTGTGCTGTATTAAATCTCTATCACTGATAATGTTCTCCAAATAACCAACTAAACATAGCTTAAAGAACACAACAGGGTCGATACTCTTTTGACCGCTTGAACCGTAATATGGCTCGGTAGACTCATAAAGGTAATCTAAGTCTAAAACACCTTTTAATCGCCTGTAAAAATTCGACTCTGGAACGCGATCACTCAACCGAAAAGTCGTGAATAATTTTTCTTGATATATTTTCTTGCCTTGCATAACTAAAGATAAAAAATAATAACCCGAAATTCAATTTAGAATACTATCTTTAGTGAAAAGTTGTGCAACAGGCACAATAGCTATACGACAATGGCGGCTGATGTACAAAGAGATAAAACAGAGCCTAAATCAAACTTTTGGTCAAATCTGAAAAGTATGTGGTCTTGAAACCGCCACTTCGCATAGCCGAGACCGTTGTAAACCATTTGAACAAAATGACAATTGATAGATATAAATACCTTCAAACTATAATATATATCTTGGTTTTGACCTTTATCAGCTGTAATTCGACAGAAAAGAAAGAACAAGATTCAACCGAAGTAAAAGAAGAAACAATTGAGACTAACTTGATTGATAATGAGAAGATTGTGAATGAGAGAAATTTATCAGGAGACACACTAAATACTGATACTCTAGAAATAATTGTTGTTCAATGTGCAAATGGATATGAATATGCAATGCACAATTACGACTTCAATCCGGTTGTTGAGAACGAATTGAATGAGATTGACAACTTTGAGGTCAAACCCTTCCCTCTTAAAGCATTAATGGGAGTTACATATCAAGGTGTGTTTGATAAAAAGTACTGCCCTCCAATTATTGATAAAGTTGATGTGGATTTTTTAATTCTGACTCGATTTGACAAACGATATGATGAACTAAATAGCAATCAAATGAAATGGGGCTATGAATTGAGAATAGTAAACACAGAGACATTAGAGCAGGTAAATACAATTAGTGCTCATGAACTCAATGACTATTCAGAAATTGAAAAGCATATTCAAGCAAACATTGAAACGCTTAAAAATGACATTGAAAAATTGAAATAAAAACGGTTTACAACAAAGTGTAAAAATGCATTAAAACGCATTTTACACGAACCGTTAGCATTTATTATGACAAAAAAAATCCTACTTACGACAATTCTTTTATTCGCTATAAAAACTTCTTCGGCCCAAATACCTATCGATGAATATAAAACAGAAATTTCAAACTTAAAAACGGAAAAAGAACTTGAAGCATATTGGAGTAAACTACAAAAAATTGACCAAGAAATTCTTGTAAAAACTGATGATATTAGAAAAGCAGATTCTATCTCTATTGATAATATGATTAGAACTGCACTTATACTAAAGATACATGGTGAGAAAGTTTACAAGCCTAATAATATTGTTCCTATTCTTAATATGACACATAATTATATTGGGAATTGTCAGAATGCGTTTTGGCCTATTATAGAAACTTGTGCAAAAATTGGTGGAATCATAGACAATTTTGGAGGTAAATACCCTGCATATCAAATAGATGGTGTTGCATTGACTTTTTATGGATATTCTCTATATGGTCAAGAGTCAAAATACCCGGAATTGATTAAAAAAATGAGCGCCTTAAAAAAAGGATCGGTGGTATCAAATCTTCTTGAGGCCTTCAAATATCAAACTAAATTGCACAATTTAACAGAAATTGAAGTGCTAAACAGGTGGCAACTTCAACCTTTTCATAACAAAAAAGAAGAAGGTGTTTTCGAATTTGTTAAAATGTCTGATGACTTTATTTACTTAAGAAAACATAAACATATTCAGAAATTGATACTAACTAAAACAAAAGGTAATTCCAAAATATTTAGAATTGAAAACGAACCTTTCGGTTGGAGTTATATTTATGGAGAGGATGGAAGTTTATCTCTGATTGACAATGAAGAGAACGAATTAATTAATTATACACTCGCAAAATAACAAATGCTAACAATGGTAACCGTTGCACAAGTGGCAAAAAAATGATAAATCATTACTCAAAAGCTCCTTTTTAAGGGGCCTTTTATATTAAGAAACCGAATAAACTTATAGCATTAAAACACCAGATTAGGCTTTATTTTGAGTCTTTAAATCCATTTTAAGTCATCCAAATAAATATGCAGCATTCCTGCATCACTTTTTACAGTTTTACTTATAAATTTTAGGTATTTCTTCAAATTGTAAGCTATAGCAGACAAGTGCATGACCTTGTTAGCCTGCTTTATCCCTATGGTATTAATCTTTCGAAGCCCCATAAACTGGGTGAGAGTTCCAAATACAGGTTCTACCGTACTTTGCCGCTTGGCTTTCAT
>JABSPN010000351.1 GCA_013214425.1 Flavobacteriaceae bacterium
GGGTTAGCTTGTCCATGACAACCAGTTGTAGCACAACTAAGATCAATTATTGGCTTAACATGTTGATTGTATGTTCTTACCTCACAGGCATCACCAACACCATCATTATCGGAGTCCGCTTGATTTGGATTAGGAGTATTCGGACAATTATCATCCGCATCTAAAACACCATCGTTATCGGTGTCTGTCATCGGATCATCACAAACATCACCTATTCCATTTCCATCTGCGTCGTTTTGGTTTGCATTGGCAATATTAATACAGTTGTCGCAAACATCACCAACTCCATCACCATCTGTGTCTAACTGATCGGTATTGGTAGTATCAGGACAGTTGTCGATGCTATCCTCGATACCATCGCCATCAATGTCAGGAATTTCTACTAAATCTTCAGAAGTTCTATTAGAACAACTGGTAAGGAATAGGAAAAGAAATAGTAAATTAAGTTTTAGTAATTGTTTCATCATTGCAAGAATATCATAAGATTCTGTATATAAACTTAGTGAATTTTGCTAAATTTATATGGATACTATAAAATTTGTCGGAAACAATCAATTTATATTACTCAAATGAAAAAGAAAATTTTAATACTACTCGCGTTAGTTTTAATCGGAGGTTTTTTGGGTTACAACTACATCTATAAGGAGCATCGCGATATTAGTTCGGAAAACGCAGAATTTACTGTTGAGAGTTCAGATATTGTCAAAGATTTCCTTGATGACGGGGCTGCGGCATCAGAAAAATACCTGAATAAAACCGTTGAAGTTTCTGGTGCTGTTTCAGAACTTTCAGATAAAGAGCTCACCTTAAATGATCAAGTTTACATTCAATTTGATAATCCTTTGAAAGGAAATATTGAAAAAGATGACCAAATAAATGTAAAAGCCAGATGTATAGGTTTTGATGATTTATTAGGGCAAGTTAAATTAGATCAGGCGACACTAATTGAATAACCTTCGTTTATGAAAAAAATAAAACTCCTCTTTTTGTTTCTGCCCCTATCACTGTTCTCTCAAGACGATCTTCTGAATGAGATCGATACAGATTCGACTGGAACCGAATATGCTGATTCTGCTTTTAAAGCCCTGAAAATAGTGAATTTTGAGTCAACTAAATTAGCAGCCAAGAAAGACTTTTTCTTTGTGGTTTCTCACAGATTTGGCTCTATTAAAGGTGGGTTTAAAGAATTGTTTGGATTAGATCAATCAGTAACAAGATTACACTTTATTTATGGTCTTTCCGATGGTATTAATTTAGGCGTTTCAAGAAGTGCTTTTCAGAAAACTTATGAATTTTCAGGAAAATACAGGCTTGTTAGACAGAAAAAGGAAAACGGAAGCCCCGTAACTGTAGTTGGCTTTAATAGCATTTCAATTAATACATTATTAGATGATGATGTTTTTCCGAATCTGGAATTTGGAGATAGATTAGGGTTTACTTCTCAAGTTTTGATTTCTAGAAAGTTCAATAAAAAACTTTCTTTACAGTTGATTCCAACGCTATTACATGAAAATCTCGTCGATAATCCTTTGCAAGACAATACTCAGTTTATTTTAGGTTTTGGCGGGAGGCATAAAATCTCTAAACGCGTGAGTGTTAATATTGACTATGGTTTACACTTTAATCGTGAAAATACTGATGTTTTCAGGGATCCTTTGTCAATAGGCTTTGATATTGAGACAGGCGGTCATGTTTTTCAAGTGCATTTTAGCAATGCTCAGCCTTCCTTTGAAAGAGGGTATTTAACGCAAGCAGCTGGAGATTGGGGTGATGGAGATATTTTTTTCGGATTTAACTTATCGAGAGTATTTTAAAATTAACTGATTTTTAGGAGAAACTATTCCTTAATACCTTTTATATTTGTCAAAAATATAATAAACAATGCAAGACGGTTTATACGCAAAGTTTCACACATCTAAAGGTGAGATTATAGTAAATCTTGAGTTTGAAAGAACTCCAGGAACAGTAGGTAATTTTGTTGGTTTAGCTGAAGGTAATTTAGAGAATTCTGCTAAAGAACAAGGAAATCCATATTATGATGGATTAAAATTCCACAGAGTAATTTCTGATTTCATGATACAAGGTGGTTGTCCACAGGGGATTGGTTCTGGAGGTCCAGGATATCAATTTGATGATGAGATTCACCCAGAATTGAGACATTCAGGTCCTGGAATTTTATCGATGGCTAATGCAGGTCCAGGAACCAATGGAAGTCAGTTTTTTATCACTCATGTAAAAACAGATTGGTTAGATGGTAAACATACTGTCTTCGGAAATGTAGTTGAAGGTCAGGATATAGTAGATGCTATAGCACAAGGAGATCTTATGGATAAGGTAGAGATCGTTAGAGTAGGAGCTGCTGCTGAAGCGTTTAATGCTATTGAAGCTTTTAGAACTTTTGAAGGAGAGCGAGAAAGAAGAATTGCTGAAGCTAAGAAAAACGCCGAAGAGGCATTAGATAAGTTAGCTGCTGGTTTCGATAAAACTGTAAGCGGGTTGCGTTATAATATTATTCAAAAAGGTGACGGAGTTAAAGCGGAAAGCGGAAAAACAGTATCTGTACATTACAAAGGTCAGTTAGACGATGGAACTGTATTTGACTCATCATATAAGAGAAATCAACCGATCGACTTTACTTTAGGTATTGGTCAGGTGATTCCAGGTTGGGATGAAGGAATTGGTTTGTTACAAGTTGGTGATAAGGCTAGGTTTGTCATTCCATCTCATTTAGGATACGGAGCTAGAGGAGCAGGTGGAGTAATACCTCCAAACGCTACCTTAGTTTTTGATGTAGAATTAATGGATGTAAAATAGGAAACACATTAAATAAAAAATATAATAGCGCTCAATTGAGCGCTATTTTTATGCTTTCCATTTGATATTACAACCAATACTGGGTTTCTGATTTTCGTTAACACGTGTATTGTTTAATATCGCAGTTAATGCATCACGCATGTCTTTTCCCGAAAGCGGTATTCCATTTCCTGGCCTGGAATCGTCTAGTTGCCCTCTATAGCTTAACTTCAGATCAGAATTAAAAATATAAAAATCAGGAGTACAGGCCGCATCATAAGCTTTTGCTACTTCTTGAGATTCGTCATATAGATAGGGAAAGTTAAATCCTTCATCACTTGCATTTATTTTCATTAAATCAGGAGCATCATCAGGATAATTCACAGCATCATTGCTGGAAATAGCAATAAAGCTAACTCCTTTACCCTCATAGTCATGAGCAAGCGCAACTATTTCAGGATTAACATGCTTAACAAACGGACAATGATTGCAAATAAACATGATTACCGTTGCATGATCTCCTTTCAGGTCATTAAGTGAAAACGTATTACCAGCTACAGTATCAGGTAAATTAAAATCAGGTGCTGTTACTCCTAAAGGGAGCATATTGGAAGGTGTTCTTGCCATAACTTAAAAATTAAATTTAAATTTACTAAAAATTAAACATCATGGAAATTAATTTGAGTGATTATGAAAAGGTGGAAATGAGAGT
>JABSPN010000352.1 GCA_013214425.1 Flavobacteriaceae bacterium
TGGTATTCCCTGGTAACGTATTTTCGGTTTTGGTCATGAGTAAGGGTATTTCATTAGTGCCTTGATAAAAGGTGCCCGTTAGTTTATTCTCTGAAGCAGTAGCGATGTATTTTATTCCAGCTTTTGCAAACGTAATGGTTAAGTTATTATTTGTAAACGTGGTATTATCCATTTGAATTCCAGTTGCACCTTGCGACGGGCTGTCCATTGTGGATGAGTAGCCTGTACCCTCTTGTTTTACATGAAATAATATAGGGATTTCAGTACCTTGTACTGCTAATACTCCTTTCCAACTACCAGTAATCTCTTGAGCTGTTCCGGTAAACACCATCCCACAAGAAAATAGCAGTAGCAAACCAAATGTTGTAAGTGTCTTTTTCATTTTGCTAAATTTTAAAATTGTTGGTTTCTGATTAACTCTTGTAATGTGAGTATCAAAAAAGGGGAATTTGTTACCAATTAATTAGTGAAACCAAAAAAATCTGGAATAAAATCTTGGATATTTAAATCGCTATAGATAAGAAGTCATGCATAACTATGGGAAATAAATAGTATTTTGTTATGAAATATTTCTTTTTGCTGTTATACTATGTAGCAGACGAATTGTAAAATAGTTTCAAATAAGCTAGTCAGCACCTCATAATAAGGATAAAAGCCATAGAGTACTTCTTAATAACAGTCTTTTAAAAGCTGTCCATTTAATTGAAATTCACTTAAAGGACGATCCAAAACCTCCATTGTAATCTCATCTAGAATTTTTAATACAGCATGTTGCATTGCCATTGATCCACACAGCATGAAAACGCCACCCTGTTTAAAAAAAGATGCTACTTCTTCTCGTTTCGTTTCAAGTAGGTCTTGGACGTATTGACCATTTTCCGATCTAGACAAGGCCAGTTCGAACTGGTGTGTGTGCTTGTTGTCAAAAGCATCGTTTACGTAGGTCTTATAAAAATCAAAAGATGCCTTTGTACGCCCTCCCCACATTAGGATTCTCTCAATACTCGGATTATCCTCAAGCATCCCCAAAAATGGAGCAATACCTGTACCATTTGCGATCATCCAGACCGCGTCTGTATTTGTTGGAAAATGAAAGCCTTCATTTTTTTCGAGTGTTCCCGTAAGTTCGTCACCAACCTTTAAATTACACAAATAAGAAGAACATAATCCATTGTCATGCTGTTTTACACTAAGCAACACATCATTTCCCATGCGGGCAACAGAGTAAAGGCGTGGTCTTTCAGCACCTTCAGGAATAATATGCAGTAAATCTCCAGACTGAAATTTCACTTGTTTTTGTGGTTGAAGTCGAATTAAGGCCGTTGCATCTTCATTAAGTGCCGTGCACTCAAGCACGGTGAATGGAATCGTTTTCGTTCTTTTATTCTTGTAATCAGGTAGTTTTACACGAACATCAGCATTGGTTGTTCTGTTGTATAGCGATAACCAACTCCGAATATCTTGATACGATTGCTCATTTACTTTCACTAAGGGTAATAATTGATCAAAGTTTGGATGCTTCTGTAACCATTGATCAACATCTATGGCAAACTGACAAAAGTTTGGATACACAGTAGAACCAAATCCTAAAACGGCATAGGAAAGCGTTTGTTTAGGTGTGATTTCATGCAATAAGCACTTGAAATTCATTGCATTATCTGGAGCGTCACCATCACCAAAAGTAGAAGCTAAGATAAGTAGTTGTGTCGCATTTTCATAAGTTGAGTACTGATCTAGGTTGTCCATAAAAACCCTTTTTCCCTCCTGCAACAAGCCACTGAGAAAAGCCGCAGCAACTTCTTTTGTGTTTCCAGTTTCAGAACCAACTAAAAGAATAATATCTGCTTCATCTTTTGTGAATTCTTTCTGTGTTTTTAAGGTTTTATTTTGTTTTTTTAACCCACTAAATAGTCCCGATAGCATGGCAAAATTCTTTGATTGTTGAGGTGTTTGTATGTGACATTTTCGTTGGCGTTTGCCTCTATTTGAAAATAGCTATAGTCTTATTTTCTTGTTTTAAACAAGGCTGAAAATTTAGCAACATGAATAAAAACTACCTATCAATTGCACCTAAAACCCGTTTCATGAAAATAGTTAATGCTTCTTTTTTAGGAGTACCACTTTTTATGGATTTATTCACTTCAAGCGCACCATACATATTGGATATTAGTTCGCCAATCACATCCAATTCTTCATCTTTTAAGGAACTGAGTTCTGTTAAGTTCTCCAGTGTTTCTATTGTCTCAACAACAAAGTCTTCATCGTTATGTTCAATGAACTCTGTCAGGTGTTTAATCATTGGCAATCTCATGACACAGCGTTTTCAACCAGTTCTTTTAATACATCAAACTTATTTGTCTGTGTTTGACTTTTAAAGGCCCCATCTTCAAAAGAAGCAAAGGTGGGTAGGTTATCGACTGTTGCCAGTTTTCTACTCTCCGGATATTTTTCTGCATCAGCAATCACAAAAAGAATATCAGGATATTCAGCGGCTAATTTTTTGAATTTGGGTTTCATTATCCGGCAATTGCCACACCAACCGGCAGCATATTGAACAATTACATTTTTATTTTGCTCAATAAGAGTTTCCAGGTTGTCTTCACTTAGTTCGATCATGATAAATTGGTTTTAAAATGAATACGGATAGTAGCTGTCACATGACTACTATCCTGTATTCATGATGTTATTATTCTTCTATTGAAAATGATTAGGCGTGTGTCGCTAAATAAGAAGCCGTATCTTTTGAATTAGGCTTCATTGCTTCTTTACCCTCTTCCCAATTCGCAGGACAAACTTCACCTTTTTCTTGTACATGTGTGTATGCATCAATCAAACGTAAGAACTCGTTTACATTACGTCCTAATGGCATATGGTTAATACTTTCGTGTACTACAGTACCTTCTTCATCAATAATGTAAGTTGCTCTATACGTTACATTGTCGCCTTCTACTTGCAAGATATCTGTCGCTTCGTCGAAGGTATGGTTTGTGATATCTAAAATATCGAGTACATTAGATAAATTACGATTCGTGTCTGCGATAATTGGATAGGTAATACCTTCGATACCACCATTGTCCTTTGGAGTACTCAACCAAGCAAAATGAACTTCTGCAGAATCACAGGAAGCACCGATAACAATTGTGTTTCGTTTTTCAAATTCTGGTAATGCCGCTTGAAAGGCATGAAGCTCTGTAGGACACACAAACGTAAAATCCTTTGGATACCAAAATAAAAGCACTTTTTTATTCTTTTTTTGAGCCTCTTCCAATACGTTAATTTTAAACGTATCGCCCATTTCATTCATTGCATTAACAGTGATGTTTGGAAATTTTTTCCCAGTGTATGCCATTGTAATTGTGTTTAAATTATTAATTCATGTAAAGATATTATGATTTTATCAAAAATAATAGGATTCGTAATTGTAAAATCTTATCAACATATAAACAAAGCTAATACTTCATTTTAACACCGAACGCTCGTGTTGTATTTGTCTATAGTAT
>JABSPN010000353.1 GCA_013214425.1 Flavobacteriaceae bacterium
ATAAATTCAACAATTTAATGAAGCTGCAGAGTATTACAGAATTTACACATACTTATGGTACTGGGACCAATATTGATTCAGATCAAAGAAATCAAGTGTCGGAGGCACTAATTTTTACTCACTTTCCTACAAGTAAGTTTCGATATAATATAAAAATCAGAAAAGATTTCAATTCAAAATATGAGATTCCATTTGTTTACGCATTAGGAGCAGAATATAAGTTTTCTGAGATTTATTCGATGATGATTAACGGATCAAAAAATTTTAGAACACCAACTTTTAACGATTTATATTGGACTGGTTTGGGGAATCCTGAATTAAATCCTGAGACTTCTTATCAAGTGAACTTTGGGCATCAAGTTAGTTATCAAGATGTTGTGCTTAATCTATCTGGATTTGTTATTTCTACGGAAGATTTAATCAAATGGCAACCCCAACCCTCGGGCGTATGGCAACCTGTAAATGTAAATGAAGTCAACAATTATGGTATCGAAGTCGACTTAAGTTATGCTAAGCAATTTGCAAACTATTTATTGAAACTCAATAGTAATTACACCTACACTAAAGCTATTGATAGTGAAACCGATTTACAGGTAATTTATGTTCCTGAACATTTGTTTCACTCTAATTTGAGTTTGGTTTATAAAAAGTGGCAGTTCTTTTATCAGTTTTTATATAACGGTAAGGTGTATATCACTACAGATAATGAAAACGATTTAGATGCTTTTGATGTTTCCAATGCTGGAGTACAATATCAAGTATTCAATACTTCTAACAACGAGTTAGCTATAGGATTGAAAGTTAATAATCTGTATAATGAAATTTATCAGAATGTGACTTCCAGACCTATGCCAAATAGAAATATTAACCTAAATATTAATTATAATTTTTAACTATGAGAATTAATAAATTCATTCTTGGAATGATCTTAGTATCTATATTATTTGTTTCCTGTTCTGGAGATGATGATAATAATAGAGCCCCAAGAGGTGATTATGACAATGGTTTAATCATCATTAACGAAGGAAACTTTTTTAGCGGAAACGCTTCTGCTACTTATGTTTCTCAAGACCTAACTACTGTAGAGCAAGGGATTTTTACAGGAGTAAATACAGCGCCTTTAGGAGATACAGCGCAATCCTTAACGTTCCACGAAGAATTCGCATTTGTAGTGGTAAATGTTTCGAATAAGATTGAAGTAGTGAATCGTTATAGTTTCGAATCTATTTCAACAATCAGTACAGGTTTATCTAATCCGAGGTATATGGTTATAGTTGGAAATAAGGCCTATGTTACAAATTGGGGTGACGGAGCTAGTACAACTGATGATTATATTGCGGTAGTTGATTTAACTACTTATACAGTAGAAAGTACTATAGCTGTAGCAGAAGGTCCAGAAAGAATCGTAGAAAATAATGGTAAATTATTTGTTTCTCATAAAGGAGGTTGGGGATTAGGTAATTCTGTGTCAGTAATTACCATTTCCAATGGATCTATCCAATCAATTCCAGTAGATGATGTGCCAGATGAGATGGTATTAGCTAACGGTAATTTATGGGTGCTTAGTGAAGGAAAACCAGCATGGACAGGTTCAGAGACTGGTGGAAGTATTAAAGTAATCAATACAGATACTGATACAGTTGAGCTTACATTTCCTATGGGAGCTACAGATCATCCTTCTCTATTAGATTTTAAAAACAATACGATCTTTTATTATATGAATGGTGATATTTATAAGATGGCACATAACGCCTCTACTTTACCAACTACTCCTATAATTAGTGCAATAAATACCAATACGTTTAGTGCTTCTATGCGAGTAGATCATAGCAGATTGTATTTCACCGATGCTGGTGATAATAATAGTAATGGTAGTTTAATCGTGTATGATTTATCCAATAACACGCCAGTAGAAACTCTTACTGTTGGAATTAATCCAGGGGGAGGAATTTATTTGAATGAGTTATAGTTTACACAACAAATCATAAAAAAGCGTCTCTATTTAGAGACGCTTTTTTGTTTTTATAGATTTAGTCTATTGGTGTAAGTTCTGAAATATAAATTCAGGTAATTCTTTATCAATAAACATTTTATTTGATATTGGATTACTGCTATCACTATGATAAAATGGTTCAGCAGCAAACTCAGGAGCCACGTTTTCAGGAGCAAATCCTAAACCAGAAATATGCTGAATTGCTCTAGCTAATAAAGGTTCATTTTGATCTCCAAGTACCCCAAAATCGGTTAAGTTTTCATTTAAAATAAATTGTGGATCGGGTGTTAATCCATCATCGTAATCTGTAAAACCAGCGGCATTCACTTCTTTTAGTACTAAAGGTTGCATGGCGTAAGTGTGCCCAGGGTTTACGTTGTCTCTGGAAAAATTAGAGGAATCGTATAAAGTAACTGAAGCTTGATATTTTCCAGTAGTTGTTGAACCGATTTGTATAACATCGATATAAGGAGTCAAGGCACTAATTACTAATTCACTTGCCGAGGCAGAGTTTGAAGTTGTTAAAATGTATACTCGATTTAAATTTAAACTATTGATAGCGCTACCGTTACCCATTACGTTTGTAAACCTATTGGTAAGTATTTCGACTCCATTTTGTTGTTCATAGATAAAAAGATCTTCCTGAAGTTTATGATTCCATTGTTCTGTCGTAAATATGTCTCCATTAAATTGCCCAGTAATCATACTAGATAAATTGATTGCAGAAGTAACAGAACCTCCACTATTATAGCGTAAGTCTAATATGAAATCGCTAACTCCAGCTGCTTGGAAATTAGCAAAAGCACTATTTAATTGGTCATCAAAATCGCCAGTAAATTGGTTGTACATTAAATATCCTACGGTTGTTCCATTTACATCAAATGTATCAGCAATGTAGATTGGGTTTTCTGTAAATTCAGCTTTGGTTAGTGTTATACTTGTTCCCGTGGGGTTTACATCTATTCCATTTAGTTCGGCTAGATCGATTGTGTAAGTTTCCGAACTTAATAATGTTTGGAAGTTGTTAACCGTTAAGGTAGTTCCATCAACGGCATTAAAAATCATCCCTCTTTGCACTCCATTAGCCTGAGCATTACTTCCAGGTAACACGTATTTTACGAATCCGATAACATCAGTGTCATTTGGAGCATAGGTGATTCCGAAGTCCATACCATTATGTAAGGTAACTCCGGAAAATGATTGTTCAAGAGCGATATAGTCACTTACAATCCAGCTAAATCGATCTTGAGGAGCGATTAGTTGATAAAACCAATCTTCAGGAGAATCAAAAGTATTACTGAAAGCATCTAACTCACCAGTTCCGGAAAATCGGTCATCGGCTAAATCAGGTACATCATTTAAATACAGGTAATATAAATTGAGTCCATTCCAGATGAATCGTTTAATATCGTTTTCAGAAGCTGGATTATCATCTTGATCATCAAAACAGCTCACAGTAATTCCACCTAGTAATAAAAAGGCGAATAAAAATAATTTAATTCTT
>JABSPN010000354.1 GCA_013214425.1 Flavobacteriaceae bacterium
AAACAAGCTAACATTAGCGGAACGTTTCTTAGATGACATCTACGAATTAGAACCTAAAAACGACGAAGTTTTTATTCAAAAAGCAAATATACTATCTAAACAAGATCAACATTTAAAAGCGATTGATTGTCTAAAAATTGCTCTGGATCTAACCAATGATCCAGCAGATGTATACTCCTTACTTGGAATGGAATATTTATTCCTAGACGATTTTTATAAGGCTAAAGATCACTTTATCAAATGTCTGGAAATAGATGATCAGGATTATGCATCTTTATACAATGTGATGTACTGTTTTGATTACTTAGAGTTGTACAAAGAAGCAATTCAGTTTTTGAATAAATTTTTAGATAAAAATCCGTACAGTGAAATTGCATGGCATCAAATAGGGAAACAATATTATGCCTTAGGTGAATACAAAAAATCACTTACTGCATTTGACTTTGCCATCATTTCTGACGATCTCTTTATTGGTGCTTATCTGGAAAAAGGTAAAACACTAGAAAAATTAGATCGATTTGCAGAAGCCATAGAAAGCTATGCTATTACATTAGAACTCGATGATCCTACGTCTTTCGCCCTACTTAGAATGGGAATTTGTTATGAAAGATTAGGACATACCAAAACAGCTGGTAAATACTTCCACCAAACCATTAAAGAAGATCCTTTATTAGATAAGGGTTGGGTAGCGATTATCAATTACTACTTAAACCTAAAGGATTCTAACAAAGCTCTGTATTATATCAATAAGGCTCTAGAAGTAGACAATCAAAACATTTCGTATTGGAAACAATATGCTTTAGTAAACCATGCGCTTGACTTTTTTGAAGAAGCCGAAATTGGACTGAGAAAAATGCTCAATCTGGGGAATTATGAATTAGAAACCTGGACTAAAAGAGCAGATATCTTACAAGTACTAGGTGAATATGAAGCAGCTATCGATAATCTTGAGGAAGCTCAGGAGTTTTATCCCGATAATGCTGAAATCATTTTTAGACTGGCCGGTTTGCATTACATGCTTAAAGAAAATGAAGCAGCCCAGAGGTATTTAAGAAATGGTTTGAAAATTGACCCCGAATTTGTCATCATTATTGAAGAGCTATTTCCCAACATTTTCAAGCAAGAAATTGTTCAGGACATTATAACAAAATATTAAACTTTTACTGTTTATATTTAATTACATTTGCGTACCAATACCTAGTGCATGCAACGCAATTCAAAAAATTATTTAATTCTTGTCTTTAAAGGAATCGCCATGGGAGCCGCAGACGCCGTACCGGGGGTTTCAGGAGGGACGATTGCTTTTATATCTGGAATTTACGAAGAGTTAATCACCACAATTAATAATGTGAATTTCGGGCTAATCAAAACGTTTAGGAAACAAGGTTTTAAAGCTGCATGGAAGCAATTAAATGGGAATTTTTTATTGGCTCTGGTTTCTGGGATATTCATTAGTATTATTTCATTCATGAAATTAGCCAAATACCTTTTAGAATACCATCCTGTTTTAATCTGGTCCTTCTTTTTTGGTTTGGTAGTAGCCAGTATCTTATTTGTAGCCAAACAAATTACCAAATGGAATATTGGCACCGCTATCACCTTGCTCATTGGAGCTTTTGTAGCTTACTACATTACGACACTCCCAAAATTAGGCGATACCGACAATCTATTCTTTTTATTCCTGGCTGGTGCTATTGCCATTTGCGCCATGATTTTACCGGGTATTTCTGGCGCTCTAATTTTAATCTTACTAGGAGCCTATACCAAGTTAAGTAGTGCAATTAGTAATTTAGTAGACAGTGTTGTCGAAGCAAGTTGGGATAAATTCATCTCGAACTTTATCATTTTCCTCATATTTTGTCTTGGAGCCGTTACAGGTTTGTTAAGTTTTAGCAAACTATTAAAATGGCTATTTGAAAAATATAAAAACATCACTTTAGCCGTATTAACCGGTTTTATCATAGGTTCTCTTAATACTATTTGGCCCTGGAAGCACACGCTCACCACAAGAATTAATTCTAAAGGAGAAGAAGTGCCTCTTTTACAAGAAAGTGTTTCTCCGTTTACTTTTAATGGAGAAAATTACTTAACTTATGCTATAGCTTTAATGATTGTAGGTTTCTTAACTATTATCCTACTAGAAAAGTTAGGGCGCGAAAAGCATAATGTATAAAGATAGAACCAAAAAAGACAACTTACTTCTCGTCATAAAAGGCTTAGCGATGGGAGCTGCAAACAAAGTTCCGGGAGTCTCTGGAGGAATTGTTGCTTTTGTTGCTGGATTCTACGAAGAGTTTATTTTCTCTTTACAACGTGTGAATCGAAAAGCCCTGAAATTACTTTTAGCTAGAAGATTTAAAAGTTTTTACGAGTACATTAATGGGCAGTTTATTAGCTTAATTATCTTAGGCATGCTCATCAGTTATTTTAGTGTTTCAAAATTACTGGATCACCTTATTGAGCATTATGAATTGTTGGTCTGGAGTGTTTTCTTCGGAATGATTTTAGGTTCCATTTATTCTATTGGTAAAAATTTTAAGAAGTGGACCTGGGACGTGATCAGATTTACTCTCATTGGTATCATTATAGGACTTAGCATTAGCTTTATGGATCCTGCTAAGGAAAATGATCATCTGTTATTTGTTTTTTTCTGCGGAATAATCAGCGTATCCGGAATGACATTACCCGGATTTTCAGGATCGTTTATCCTTATTTTATTAGGGAATTATGTCTTGTTATTAGTTGATTCAGTTAATGCACTGTACGATACCATTATCAATATATTTCAAGGAGATTTTTCTTTTACTGAAGACCCCAACAGAATTAGAATGTTAAAAGTCTTGGTTGTATTCACTATTGGTTCCTTAACAGGTATGGTAACCTTTTCACATTTAATTAATTTTCTCCTTAAGAAATTTAAAAACAAAACATTATCGATCATTCTGGGATTTGTTATTGGTTCTTTAGGTGTGGTTTGGCCTTGGAAAGAAACACTCTATTTGCTTGAAAGAGAAAAGTATCCGGTAGTAGATTCTAATGGAAATCCGATTATTGAAAGTTACAGGCGTTTTATTCCTGAATTAACTAATGAAAATTTAATCGCCATAGCTTTCATTTTTATCGGAATAGGTAGTATTTTCGCTATTGAATGGTATGGCAAAAAACGACAAGCAACATAAGTTATTCGGACTCATAGGAAAAAATATCTCCTATTCTTTTTCTCGTGCACATTTTTCTAAAAAATTCAAACAGGAAGGTTTAGAAAATCATCAATATGTAAACTTTGATCTTCAGGACATTTCTGTATTCACTGAGCTTATAAAAGAGCATCAAGTTACTGGTTTCAATGTCACTATTCCGTACAAAGAAACCATCATTCCGTATTTACATAAACTCAATAAAAAAGCAAAAAAAATAGGAGCCGTCAACACCATCAAAGTGACTAAAAAAAAGAAATTAATTGGTTATAACACAGATGAATATGGTTTTTGGAA
>JABSPN010000355.1 GCA_013214425.1 Flavobacteriaceae bacterium
ACTTGAATGCCTGTGGCGACTTCTGCTGGCTTCCTGTGAAAATAGATCGTGAACGAACGGATGTGTCTAAATATTACAAACAGCTTTGTATTTTTGCTGACATGTTCTCTGAAATTTTTATAGAACATGGGGAAGTAACTTTTGATGACTTATGTTTAATGAGCACTGCTATAGAAGGAAGTACTTCTAAAGATTGGAACATAAGACGAGAAGATATTATATTTAAGCGTGATTGGATACGAATTTCAGCAAATTGTGCCGTTGTGTTCAGTCGAAGTAAAATTGATTTTGCCATATTTAAAAACGCACTCGAAATTGATGTATTAGACATTGAATGGTTTAGGCTTTGGTATTATGAGAGTGGAGACAACTTACTTACTGATGATGCTGTAAATCTATTAATCGAAAAAGATATTACTCACCAAGGTCATACATTAGAAGATACGAATGCAAGAACAAGTAGAAATGTAGAACTGGCTACAATTGCTTTACGTCATGCTAATTATGACTCTATAAAATGGCTAACTAAGCTGTCGTGGGATTACGCATTAGGCTATATACATCATAAAGACATGACTATTAATGATACTCTAGAGGCTATTGAATACCTTGCTGATAGAGATCTTGACAAGGCTGTTAAATTATTAGAACGGGTAACTCCTTTAGTCTTTAATGTGTGTGAGTTTACTGATGGGGACCATACTCGGTTTGCTTTATCTGATATTGCTAGGATTAGTGCTAAATACAATATTTCTGGAATAGCTTCAAAATACAATCAAGAAGTTAATGACGGAGAGTGGTATCAGGCAGATACCTCTCTTGAATACTTTTTGCAGTATACAGATCTTTCATCAACTTTCGCGAAAGCACTTTCTTTCACAGGATTAACGAATGACCAATTGAAAATCATATCGAGTCGAGCTGGTGATGGGGATTTATCTGCTCAAGATATAATTGACGAGTTAAACCACTCTGGTATCGATATTTCCATAGATGAAAATAAAAAAGAAGATATAGTGAAGGATGAAAGTAAATTAAACCCTGCAGACTATCTTCCTAGCCAATTTGATATTCTGTTAGTTTGCCGACCTTCGAAAGAATTTTACTTAAAGTGGTATGATTTCTGGCTTACTAGAGGAGAAGAGTCTGAATTAGTAACACATTTATACACAATTCTATTGAAAGAAAAATTAGATGAAGAGAACTCTAAATATCTTCTTGACCCTTTATTTCTCAGTTGTAGAAACATATTTGGGTCTCGAAGAGCGTTTAACGTGCTTGTAAAAGCTCAAGTTGAAATGCAAGGTTGGTCTTCTTGGTATGAGACTTCAGAAGCTTCATTAGATAGACTTAAAAAAGTGGCTAAACATTATCCAAGCAGAGTTAATGAATTCTTGTCCAAAACCACCACTCTGATTGAACCTTGGAGCAAGGAGTTCGGTGATTTAATCATTCCTAATAAAACATTAGTGTACCTATTAGCTGAAGCTAAAAGAGTGGACGAAGCTAATTTATTAGCTTTATCAATGATTTGTGAAATTGAAAAAGAAACTTATAATTTACCTTTAGTACAACCAAATTGGTCATGGGGAGTTGGTGAATCAGCAGATCAACAGAGTGCTAAAATATTAGTTAGCCGGCTCGCTTGGCCTGTACCAAAAATTAAATTCCAAGTCGCGAGCCAAATAGCTAGTTTACTTTGTGATAAAACTCATGCCGTTAACCTAGAAAGGCTATTGCTGGTTGAATTAGAAAAAAAATCATTAGAATCAGAAGTCGTTGAAATACTCGTAGTATTCTGGTTAGCAAAGCAGAAAGGCTATGAAACTAAAGAAAATATAGCTTTTTATATAAAAGCACGCTCTAGGCTCTCTGATATGATTTTAGATGGGACTCTGTCGAAAATTGATAGCTATGGTGATTACGCAAAAGAACTCATACCAGATTTTAATGGCTATATAAATGATTTTGGCTTTCAGAATGCGCAAGGAACCGAAATACCACTAGCTTTTCACTCTAAATTACAAGACCTAGAAGAAGAAACTGGAATACCCTTCTTGATTTTATATCGCTCAGAATGGATAAATAGTTGTGAACGGATAAAACCTCGCTGGGATAATCTCGATTACTTTTTAAGTCGTGATCGTAAAAGTACTGGTCATTTTTTTACGCGTAATAGTCATCGAGGGCGGTCAGCATTTCTCAATGTTCTAAATATAGCTGAAAACGTATTTGGCATGCCTCGTGATTATTCAGAATCTGTTTCTACTCTTGCTTTTCCGATAGAGCCTGTATATGTATCATCTATCCAAAATAAGCCAGTGTGGTTGCCTGAGTGGGAGTTCGGTCAAAATGTCTCTGAAAGTAATATACGCAAATATTTGGGTAATTGTATAACTAATTATAATGAGGTTTTGGATCTTGGGGCTTTGTCGTTTCCTCTCAAGATTGATTCAGATAACTGGATAGATATAACTATTGTTTTAGCGAAAAAAACAAATCAATCTGATGTGGACTTTAATATATTACGTGGTGATATTGGATTTAGTTTTGGAGATAAACTAAAAACTGATTTACAGTTTATGACAAAACTTGGATCTTACAGTAAGTATGATAACTGCTACCCATTATTTGGCACTATTTATCCTTGCACAAGGATAGGGTATTGGCAAATTGATCTCGAATCGAGAGGGCTGTATATACCGTTTACTGATGAACAAGTCAGCGCTAAATATAATGCTTTTAAAACATCATTTGTTTTGGATGAGAAACAGATTGCAGAATCAACATTTTGGTCTTCAGTAAACTCTTTATCTCACCCCAGAAAAATTAAATCTTTATTTGGCACATGTACCTTCTTTAATAACAATAATATTAATGCATGGTTAGAAAACGGGTTACAAGATAAGCCTTATATTTATCTGTGTTCCGTATCAGCTTTAACTCGAGAAAATCACTATGATGACTTCAATATTGATGAATATAATTTTACTATTGACCTGACCTAGCCTAATGCTGACTCCCCATTCCGCTCGTAATAGGGTTCTTTTGTGCTGTTGAAGCACAAAGAATGTTCCTAATGAGCGAAGGTGTCATGCAATCGGTTCTATATACATGGCTTGAATACCGTGGATTAGAATATGAAAATGTCGAGTACAGACGAGACCTGATCTAGAATAATTTATGATTTTTTAACGGGTGATCATGAATTATTTTAAAAAAATATGATTTTTAATTGGTGTGTCAAATGATGATCTAACTGAGATTAAGTGATTGAACATTAACACTAAAATGTATAATCATTATTTTTGTCATACTTTTTCTAAAAGGGTGACAAAATTATACCGTGGCTTATAAAAATATCTATCGACTGATCAAGAGTCCCTAACCCAGTATAGTGGCCATTCAATGAACAATTACGCACAGTCATAAAAACTTGATAGATGTTGATGTTTGGATCTGGGATCTCGACATCACATTCAAATTCAC
>JABSPN010000356.1 GCA_013214425.1 Flavobacteriaceae bacterium
GACTGGAACATTCTAACCAAACATCATCTCCATTATTTGGAATATTTAAAATCATATGGTTTCCTTGAGTACTAGAAAAATCTCTTTGTAAGCTTCTCTTTTTCTTTCCACCATAAACGATAGTATGATATGATGTGACTCCTACTTCATCGAGCATGGCTTTGGTATAGTTAGTTAAGCCTTTACAATCTCCATATCCCAAACGATGTACATTTGAAGCATTATCGGGTTTCCATCCTCCAATCCCTAAAGCAACCAAAACATAACGAGTTCTATTTTGCATGTATTGATAAACCTTTCTGGCTTTAGTCAAATCATCGTCACCTTCATGAATTAATGCTTTTACTTCCTGAACTGCTTCTTGAGGTAAATCTACCACATCTTCAATGAGCTTATCATTCATCCATTTACCAAAAGAACTCCAATCATTATTGACACCTTTCACTCCTTTCATGGAAAAGACTTCCAGTGCAAAATAAGCGATCGGATTTATCGTTTCAAAAGCAGGAGACAACGCCTCTCTTTTAGTTGCTTTAATATCGCTAGCTTTATACTTAAGCGTATTACCTGTTTCTCCCGTAACAATGTCAAAATCTTCAAAATTATCCTCTTTTCTATATAACTTAACCCCTGAATCATTTATAAGTGTGTATTCAACATTCTGAACACTGGTTAAATAATTATTTAAAGGCAAAAATGGCTTAATAAAAGCAGTAGTCTTTGTTTCTATTTCTTTAATGATTTCTAACGTAAAAGGATATGATTTTGGAATATACTCATAGTATTTAGCCCTATCATCTGTATACATTGCAATACCGCTTACGGCACTTACATCCTGAAATTTGTTTTTCTTCACTTTCTTAATCTCTGTCCCTAAGGCATTGTAAAAAGTCGCTTCAAGTACTTTTATTTCTGTATCCATATTATAGGATTCAGAGACATTAGAATAATGAGAGCCTTTTTCATTTAAAACAGTAATAATTTCTCTTTCTTTTATTACCATTTTATCATAGGCTTTGATGTGAATTGTAGTTTCAGAAGAACGAATAACAGCATTAGCATCGCTTCTCAATTCAGCGGGAATTGAAATCGCACTATAGTCAACTTGAGCAGTAAGGCAGATGGTAAAAAACCAAAATACGTTGATTAGTAATTTCATGTTTGTTAGTATTTAGGCATCAAAAATACTATTTTCTAAACTTATTTAAAAACAAAAGGAATATACAAGGGAATCCTATCCATAATAATTCACTTAATATAACTTTCATCCCCCATTCTGAGAAAAATCTCTTGACTCCTAAAGGCGAAACGAGTATGGGTCTGAATCCGAAGAAATGACGCGAATTTTCAAAAGGAATAAAAAACCCTACTCCTCTACCTCCAGAAGTCATCGCATCTAAAACTGCATGAGACAAGGTGACAACAAACAAGACTACAAAAAACAACTTCTTGTTCTTTTTCCCCAATATCAAACTCAGGAATAAAGACCAAAGGAATGAAAATACTATGGAATGAGTAAAGCCTCTGTGTCCTAAAGGAGATTCATAGGCAATTCCCATAAAAAATCCAATCACATCTGCATCGGGTATTATGGAAGAAATAATTGCCAACACGATGAGTAATCGTGTGGCTTTTTTATCGATGACTTTGGTTAAAGTATAAGCTACTAATCCGTGTCCGAAAGCTGAGGCCATTATTCTCTGTTTTTTGAATCGATATTAATGGTAACAGGACCGTCGTTAATCAAGGCTACTTTCATATCGGCTCCAAAAACTCCGGTTTGTACTTCCTTTTTGAGTTCCTTTTCTAAAGTTGCTACAAACTTTTCATAAAGTGGAATTGCGATATCTGGTTTTGCCGAACGAATATAACTCGGTCGATTCCCTTTTTTTGTACTGGCGTATAAGGTAAACTGACTCACCACAATAATATCTCCATCACAATCCATGATAGAGCTATTCATCACCAGGTTCTCATCAGGAAAAATTCTCAATCGGGTAATTTTATTCACCAACCATTCTATATCTTCGGAAGTATCCTCTTGAGTCACTCCTAACAAGATTAGAAGTCCCGTATTAATCGACGCTTTTTTTGCTCCTGAAACTATTACAGAGGCTTCAGAAACTCGTTGAATTGTCACTCTCATTTATACTCGTCTATTCTGTAATGTTAGTCGTCACCTTCCAGCATTTGCACATAACTCTTGTATCGAGAATAGAAGATTTCATCGTTAGCCAAAGCCTCTTTTACTGCACAATGAGGTTCTTCTAAATGGAGGCAATTGTTGAATTTACAATGTTGTTTTAATGCAAATATTTCAGGAAAAAAATTCCCTATTTCCTCTTTTTCAATATCCACTATTCCAAAGCCTTTAATTCCTGGGGTATCGATAATTTTAGCATCAAAAGATAAATCAAACATTTCGGCGAATGTCGTGGTATGCTGTCCTTGTTTATGCTGTTCAGAAATTTCTTTTGTTTTTAAATCTAGGGAAGGCTCTATTTTATTGACTAGAGTTGACTTTCCTACTCCTGAATGTCCTGCAAACATACTGGTTTTATCGACCATCATTTCTTTAACCTTGTCGACATTTTTTCCGCTTTTTGCTGAAATTCCGATGCATTCATAACCTACTGATCGGTATAAATGAGCCAGATATTTGATTTCGACCAATTCTTCTTCGTTATAAGAATCTACTTTATTAAAAAGCAATACTGTTTTAATCTGATAGGCTTCCGCAGTCACTAAAAAACGATCGATAAAGCTTGTGAATGTAGGAGGATTATTCAGGGTAACTAATAAAAATACCTGATCGATATTTGACGCAATGATATGGGTTCTTTTGGAAAGATTAACAGATTTTCTGATGATATAATTCTTTCGCTCATGGATATGATGAATTACACCTGTGGTCTCATCATTTTTTGTTTCTAACTCAAAATCAACGGTATCACCAACAGCAATCGGATTGGTACTCTTAATCCCTTTAATTCTAAACCTCCCTTTAATCCTGCAATTATATAATTCGCCAGATAAAGATTTTACAAGGTACCAACTACCTGTAGATTTGTAAACAATTCCTGTCATTAATCAAACTTAAATATTATATTTGGAATTCAACTTATTTAAACAGAAATTTATTATGAAAAACTACATCTTATCAGCAGTTGTGATTTTAGCTTTAGCTTTAGTTAGTATGACAACTATCAGCACAACATCTAATGATGAAGAGAAACCAGCAGCTGCAACAGAGTATAGAGTGATTACAAGTGTAGAATCTATCGTACCAAACGGATTTGGTAGATCTAGAATTATCTCCAGTAATGAAAATAGAGATTACATGGAGTATACTACTGTTCGTTCTGATGACAAGAATAAAAACGAAAAGAACAAGTCTAAAAGAGATGAGATTCGTGTAAGAGAATTTCAAGAAACTAAATTATTAAACTTCTATAACATTGGAGGAATC
>JABSPN010000357.1 GCA_013214425.1 Flavobacteriaceae bacterium
CTCCTTCATCTAGTCCATCTATTGGGGTTAAGATTCCAGCTCTGTTTGGTAACGACATTTCTAAAGAAACATCATCGGCATTCAAGTTGTTAAGCATTTCACTTAAGAATCTTGAATTGAAACCAATTTGAATATCATCTCCCTGATAATCACAAGTAAGACGCTCTTCTGCTTTGTTTGAGTAATCAATATCTTCAGCAGAAATATTCAATTCAGCTCCAGCTATCTTTAATCGTATTTGATGTGTTGTTTTGTTTGAGAAAATAGAAACACGCTTTACAGAATTTGAAAACTGATTTCTATTAATAGTCAATTTATTTGGATTTTCCTTAGGAATTACCGCTTCATAATTCGGATACTTCCCGTCAATTAGTCTACAGATTAATACAATATTATCAAAAGTAAACTTAGCGTTAGAATCATTGTATTCAATTAATACATCGCTGTCACTAGCCGCTAAAATTCCTTTTAATAGGTTTAAAGGTTTTTTTGGCATAATGAATTCAGCAACTTCATTTGCTTTTAAATCCTTTCTGGTATACTTAACAAGTTTGTGCGCATCGGTAGCAACAAAGGTTAAGTTTTCCGTAGAGAACTGGAAAAATACGCCAGACATTACAGGTCTTAAGTCATCATTTCCTGATGCGAAAATAGTTTTACTAATAGCTGTAGCTAAAATATCACCATTTATAGTTGTTGAACTCGGACTTTCTAATGAGACCGACTTAGGGAATTCACCAACATCTGCATAAGCTAAAGCATATTTACCATGATTAGAGCTAATCTCAATCGTATTGTTATCTTCAACAATAAACGTTAATGGTTGCTCCGGAAATGTTTTTAGTGTATCCAATAACAAACGTGCTGGGATAGCAACGCTACCTTCACTATCTGATTCAACTTCTAAAGAAGCAGACATCGTAGTTTCTAAATCACTGGCTGAAACAACTAAGGAGTTATTGTTTAAGGTGAATAAAAAGTTATCTAATATGGGTAGGGTGTTACTGTTATTAATAACGCCTCCGAGGACTTGCAATTGCTTTAATAAGTAAGAACTTGAAACAATGAATTTCATTAGCTGATTTTTATTGAATTTTATCAATACAAATATATCTTAATTCAGTATCAATAAGAAACGAAGTTATCAACAGGTAATGTAGATAAGTTTAGGTGTATTTCTTTTTACGAATAAGGTAATTTAATCCACCAAACAGGCCAAGAAGCAGCAAGGGTAGTAAAATATTTATTAACTGCCACTTTGTTCTTTCACTGGCGGCTTTTTCTTTGTTCAAAAATCCAATTTTAACTTCTTTAGACCTGATGTTTATCAAGCCATTGTCATCCAATAAATAATTAATGCTATTCATCAGAAAATCTTTGTTCCCGAAAATTTGATTGGTCCATCTGTCAACTCCGTTCAATAGCGGTTGTTTGTTGCTGGTATTATAATTCACAATATCACCATCAGCAATAACAATCATTTTGTTGTCTTGAGATTGATCTAAATGTGACTTTAATTTGATAGGTTTTACCCTGTTTTTAAATCCTGAAGTAAATTCTCCTTCCAGTAAAACACCTAAGTTTTGATCACCATTAGTGTAGGTGGATTCGTCTAAATCCTTCTGAAATTCAAACAAGTTAATTGGAGCAGGAGCGCCAGACAATTTAGATTTTGGTGAGCTTTTTAATAAGATGGTTTTATTAATCGAGTTTTTTAGCGTATCTATCTGATTTGCAAATTCTAACTTAACAAGGTTTAAATTGGTAGTTAAAGGGTGATTCTCGTTAGTTTGCACTAAAGGAGAGTACAACCATTCTACAGGAACTTCTTCGCCATTTCTACTAATGACCACCGCTGGTGTATGCGAAAAATCTTTGACTAAATTGTAATTAATTCGAATTCCATATTTAAAGAAAAGATCATTTAAATTCAAGTCTCTTGGAAATGTAACATTGCTGAATTTCTCATTATTCAAACTATCTAAATCAATCGCTACAGCATCCATTAGCCACATACTTTTTCCACCTCCCATGATGTATTGATCAAGTATGTATTTATCACGATCATTAAACTTTTCTGTGGGTTTGGCCACTAACATGGCATCAAAACGCTTTAAGTTCTCTAGAGTTTTTTCACTGTCATTAGCCAAAGAGTCAAGGTTAAAAGCACCTATACGATAATAATTACCGACTTCTTTAAGGTAATCAACCAGGTATTTATCATCTAATTCGCCATGACCTTTTAATACTGCTAAGCTTTTCTTTTCTTGTAATGTCAGTTTTTTTAATCCATCAGCAAAGGCGTATTCTAACTGTTGTACAGAGTTATTCACTCGCTCCACATCAGATGTACCGTAAGCGTTTCTAAGTAGTGGAATTCTAACAGAACGTTCTCCTAAGTTTACAATTGCCCATGGAAATATAGTTTCATTAGATGTTTTTCCATTCTCCTGAACAGTCACGTTAGCAGGAGTGAGGCCAAACTTGATCATACTCTGAATCAATTGCTCCGGATTCGCTTCATCCTGTAATGGATTTACAAAATTGAATTGTATGTTTGGATTTACAGCTGAAAATTCTTCTAATAATTGTCTGGTCTCTAGCTGTAGTCTCTTGAACTCAGCAGGGAAATTTCCTTTTAATAAGACATCAAACATAATCTCTTCTTCAACATTATTGACAATGTCGATAGTAGCATCAGATAAAGTAAAACGTTGATCTTCGGTGATGTCAAAGCGTTTATAAACCTTTCCAGCGATAAGATTAACTCCTATGAGTATAATTAAGGCAATAAGGATAAGTCCTATGTTATTCTTGATCGTTTTCATTTTCACCTTCTTCTTTTAATTCAACTGTTTTGACAACTAAATGATCAATTTTATCATTCTCAAAGATAACTTCAACCTGTTTAGCTGTTTTAGTAAAGGCTCCAGGAAGTTTCCCTAAATTAAAATTCCACGCATTATTATTAAACTGATTGTTGTCAAAATCCCAGCTTAACCATTCGGCTTTACCTAAATCTTTTAGTGCTTCTTCTTTTGTTTTCCCTACTAAAGTCTTGTTTTCTTCAATATGTTGAATCATTTCATAGCGCAATCCAGGTTTTTCTTTCCAGCTTTCAGCATCAAATGTTTTTTGATGGTGATAGGTGCAGAAAATGTTGGAAATAGGGTAGAACACGTAGAAATATACAACTGGCGTCAGTACTAAAGTAATAATAAAGACTAACCATTTTCTAGTATCAATAGTTTTCAGGAATAAGAAAACCAAAACAAATAAAATGATGTTTATGATTATTAGCGTAGGAGTATAAACCATGTTAGTTGTTATTTTTAATATTAATTTTAGTCAACAATAGGAAAAATTTGAGCTCCAAAAGAAAAATTTCCAAAGTTTTATTTTTTTTCAAAACTCACCATGTCATAACTAATAATGTGCTTAAACTGGATCTT
>JABSPN010000358.1 GCA_013214425.1 Flavobacteriaceae bacterium
ATTCCCTAATAAATCTAAATATTCCTGCTTAACGGTATTGGGCGTATTCACACCTATCAATACCATTTTCTTTTTGGCTTGAGACCAATGCTCTTTAAACTCATTAAAGACAGCATCTGATGTATCTTCAACAACATCTCTGGGTTCAATTAGCGTTACAGGAGTTGTAAAAGCTGACTGAGTATTGTATAATGGTTCTGAAAAGGGCGCATTAATATGGACCGGTCCTTGATCTATCAAAGCCACGTTTAAGGCTTGGTTAATTTCTTTTGTATTAAATTGATCTTTTCCTTCTTCCAGATTTGCTGAATATAAAATATGACGATCAAAGATATTTTCTTGTCGAATCGTTTGCCCGTCACCTACATCTATTAAATGTTTGGGTCTGTCGGCAGAAATAATTACTAAAGGAATATCAGAATAAAAGGCTTCAGCAATTGCCGGATAATAATTCAGCATCGCACTTCCAGATGTACATACAACTGCGACGGGCTGCTGTATTTGCTGAGCCATTCCTAAAGCAAAAAATGCGGCACAACGCTCATCAACTATACTGTAGGTCTGTATTTCAGGATGAGCAGCAAAGCCAATTGTTAAGGGTGCATTTCTACTACCTGGAGAAATCACCACATTGGCTATGCCTTTCTGCTGACATAACTGTATGATTTGCTGTGCTAATGGAATTACCGGATAGTTCATTCTAGACTGTAAAAATAGGAAAAGCAAATCACATCCTCTAATAAACTTAAGAGGAAAGAACTCGAAGTATCGTAAGACTTTTATTTACTGTCTCTTCATATTCTTTTTCAGGAATAGAATCTTTCGTAATTCCACCTCCTGTATAAATGAAAACCTTCTCGTTTTGTAATTGCATACATCGCAAATTGACATATAAATCAGAGCTATTTTTATTAAAGTTATAGGCTTTATTTTCTGTGTTTCGTTTATTCCTACTTCTCTCGTTTTGGATATTCAATTCTCCTAAAAAGCCCGTATAAAAAGCTCTTTCGTAGCCTTCATGATCTAAAATAAAAGCTTTTGAAGTCTCTTTAGGAAGTCCGCTAACAGCTGGAGTTGGATGCAAGGCCTCTAAAACTTGTTTGAGGGCGACCTCTTTTCCAAGATGGAAATTGATATCGGTTCGTAAGTGCGCTAAATTCCCCGCTTGCACTGTATAGACATCTGATGTTCTACTTGTTGCTCCTATATTAGCTAAAGTATCAACTATAAAATCGGTTACAAACTGTTGTTCTTCTTCTTCTTTTTGCTCCCATTTAATATCATCAGAAAAAGGCTGTGTACCAGCTAAAGCCATAGTTTTCCCAACTTTTCCATCTATTTGTATCAATTTTTCAGGAGTAGCCCCTAACCAACACCCCACTTTAGGATGAGAAAATACATAGACAAAAGCTGTTGGATAATTACTCAATAATTTATGGTATAACTCAGGGATAGTAATATCCTTTAGTTCAGTTTCATGCACTCTAGACAACACGACTTTATCATAGTGTTTATCATGAATAGCATCGATTCCTTTTTGTACTAATTTTTCATACTGAATTTTACTTTCTGGACTGATTTCGGGAAAAACTTCAGAAGTAATAGCAATAGGTATTGGATTTACTTTTTCGTTAACAACCTCATCAAAAGGAATGATCACAGCTGTTTGTTCACTATCAAAAGGAGCCAATATAAATCCACTTTCAGTATAATCAGTAACAGTATGCAATCTGTCATCATTTTTTATGACAAGCTTTACTTGCTCCTGATTAGGCTTTCTATACGCTACAAATGGAGATCCATTTGCTATAGATTCGTATATTTTATTTAGGAGTTTACTCATATACTTCGACAGGCTCAGTATGACATTTATTTAGGTAAGACGATATTAGTCATTTTACACAAAGAAATTAATTTTCCCTCTTCATCTTCAATTCTAATTTCCCATAAGTGTGTGGTTTTTCCTTTATGTTTAATTCTGGCAGTAGCAAAAACATTACCCTCTTTTTTACTCTTCAAATGATTGGCAGAAATTTCTAGTCCGCGTACTTCATATTTATTATTGTCAACAAACATATGAGAGGCAGCACTTCCCACACTTTCTGCTAAAGCGACAGAAGCTCCACCATGCAACAAGCCCATAGGCTGATGCACTCTTGAGTTTACAGGCATTTTAGCGGTTAAGAAATCCTCACCACAATCAATATATTCAATCTCTAATGTTTCCATCAAAGTGTTTTTAGAAATTTTATTACATATCGCTAAAATGGTTTCTTTATCTGGTCTCATTGTAGTACTTTTATTTGCTGAACTTACTCATTTGTAAAAATACTAATTCGTTTCACAAAACCATGCATTTAGACAAGCCAATTCTGGAAAACGAAAATGTAAAGCTTTCACCGCTTTCGCTAGATAATTATCATGAACTTTTTGAGATTGCTGTTGAAAGGGATTTAATTCAATATTCTCCTTCAGATATCAGTACAAAAGAAAGCTATACCAATTATGTAAAAACGGCTATAGCTGGACTTGAAAAAGGTGTTACACTTCCATTTATTATTTATGATAAAAGAACTAATATCTATATCGGATCTACTCGTTTTGGTCTTATTAATCATCACGATAAAGTCCTACATATCGGATGGACATGGATTAGTAAATCGGCTCAAGGGACGGGTATTAACAAGCAAATGAAGTTTCTGATGTTGCAGTATGTTTTTGAAACTTTAGCGTTTGAAAAAGTGGAATTTAGAATAGACGAACGCAATATACGATCGCGAAAAGCGGTAGAGAAAATTGGTGGAACTCTGGAAGGTATTCTAAGAAAAAACACTTTGATGCAAGACGGTTACAGACGCAATACCTGTTGCTATGGAATATTAAAAGAGGAATGGAGAGAAATTAAAAAGTCTAAATTTTAATCCTTCGCTAAAGCTTCAGATTATAAGGAGAAAAGTTATGAAAAGTACCGAAAAAGAAGTTCAATATACGATCACGAATACTTATTCAACATTAAATAAACTGACCGATAAAACCAAAAACGTCTGGTTTGTTTGTCATGGTTTAGGATATTTGAGTCGGTATTTTATCAAGTATTTTGAACTTTTAAATGCTGAGGAAAATTATATTATCGCTCCGCAAGCAAGTGCTAAACAATATTTACATGGAAAGTTTACGCATGTAGGCGCAGGTTGGTTGACCAAAGAAAATACCCAGCTTGACATGCACAATGTGATGGCTAATTTTGATGCGATACTTGCTACTGAAAACATCCCAACTGATCTGAACTTTATTGTGATGGGCTTTTCTCAGGGCGTTTCTGTAGCCACTCGTTGGTTAGCCAAAAGACAAATCCCATGTAAACAATTAATCTTATACGCTGGAAAAGTCCCAAGAGAATTTACTCCCAAAGATTTTGATCATGTAGAACGAGTACAGTTGTTTAT
>JABSPN010000359.1 GCA_013214425.1 Flavobacteriaceae bacterium
TTTGAAGCTTGCGCTTCGATAAAATAAGTACTTATTTTAGGGAAGCGCAAGCTTCAAAGTGAATGATTAGAAAATTAGGGGGACAAAATTTTCCATTTTTTTTGCTTTTAGGTCCCTATGAAGGCCAGTATAGCCCAATTAAACGGAATAACGATTTGAAAAATTTTAAGGCCCCTAAATTTTTTTTCCCCGACGAAAAAACCTAAAAATTGTTTTTTTACCAGGACCCTTACGACAGTAGAAATTGTTGTATAGGCTGGTTTAGGCTCGGGGTATTGATCTACTATTTCTTTTAGAAAAGCATTTTTAAGTTTCCATACATGATGCATAACTTGCTCTTCAGCCTTCGTTAATTCTTTCATGCAACAAATATAACTATAAATATAGTCATAAAACTATATTTATAGTCTTAAAATTACACAAATAAATACTAAATCTTGATTTTCAAGAAGTTAACTAGCATCCGTCATCCGCTTTAACAGCATGTAATATTCCTTCTTTATAGAAAATAACGAACGGGATTTCTTCTAAAGTACAGCGAGGTTCTATAACAAAGCGAACAGTTCCGCTAACAGAAAACTCACCAATTGTTTGTATGTCAACTCGATGCCTGTAAGTTGTTTTGTCTTTTACCCAATTCACTTCACTTTTAATAAAGGGGTCATTGTCATAGACAGCTTTTGATGTTGGAGTTTCGGTAAAATCTTTATCCAGTATCACCAAATCCTGTACCTCCAGGCTAATACTTAATTTTCCTTTAAAATCTCCTTTAGTGTGTGGAGAAAGGAATTCACTAAAATTATAGGGTTCAATACTAACTTCTAAGAAGGGTTGATTATTATCTTCTATGTCCAAACCGATTTGTATATCATAAGGATCGAAGAAAACAATAGGCTTGTTATTTACAGGCATATGATTAAACGGCCCAGCTACATGTGCAACATGATTAAACTTTTTTGCTTCAGTAGCACAACTTACTGCTAGCAAGGCTAACATGTAAAAAAATACATTATTCATTTTAAAATGGATTTTCATCATAGTTTCTTTTTCAGTAAAATTAATGAGCAATCAATTTTTAAATGTCAAAAAAGTGTAAAAGATGTGTCAATCCTCGTGAAAATTCACGAAAATATATGTTATTTGCTTCTACTATGAGTAAAGTTAGGGTTTCTATTTATATTATTTTATTCTTTCTACTGATTTTTAGTTGGATAGCACTATACAAGAGGGATGTCGCCACTCTTTCGCCTGAAATGGTTAAAGTAGCGATTCGAAGTGTCGGGCATGAGTTATTACTCCATAATAATGATAAAAAATCATTAGTACTTCCAGTTCTTGAAATTGAAGAAAATAGATACCAGCTTGCTTTTGAAAGAAACCTAAAAATAGACCCTGAATTATTAATCCCAACTATTGAAGAAAGATTTCTCAAAGCTAATCTTCCTCAGGAATACATTGTCGAAGTCAAGCAATGTATGAACCCTGAAGTTATCTATAGTTATGGGATAAAAAAAAACAAGGCAGCAAGTATCATTACCTGCAAAGAACGTGTGATTCCTATGAATTGTTATTTGATTGAAGTCTTATTCATCAAAAAAGAGCAATCCTTCTCACTAGCAAAGATTCCTTTAATTCTGTTATTATTACTCCCAATACTTTTTATGATTGATTATATGAATCATAAAAAACACAGACCTACAACTTGCAAAGAAAAAGATAGCGCCTTAACAACCATAGGTTGCTTTGCTTTTTATCCTGAACAGTTAAAGTTGATTAAAGAAGCTGAAGAAATACCATTATCCAGAAAAGAATGCGAATTATTAGCCATTTTGGTTGAAAATCTTAATGAAATCGTGACGCGTGAAGAATTAACCAAACGTGTATGGGAAGATAATGGCGTTTTTGTAGGTAGAAGTCTGGATACCTATATTTCTAAACTACGTAAGAAATTAAAAGACGATCCCAATATTAAAATTACCAACATTCATGGAGTTGGGTATAAATTAAAATTAGCTTAACAGTTTATAAAGGGATTAAAGAATCTTTTTTTGCATCAAAAATATTTAAATACTTTGTGTTTAAAAGTACTTCATTAGATCTATTCTCGTTCAGAATTAAAAAAGGGTAGTGGTGATATTTTTGTCAATTGTAGCCTTTTGATCTATTCCATTAACAGTAATGCATTTACAAATGAAGTATAATGTGAACTCAATGATTTTTTGGATAGGGGAACTGTTTTATTAGGAATAGGTTTAGTCTTTGAATGGCTATTAATAAATCTTGGAACATGAAGTATAAAGCTGTATAGTTATTGGGGTACTAGGAGTCTTTTTCCTGTTTTGATTAAATGGAGCAGTGGGAACTATTGGGAAATAAGGTTAGGATACCTATTTGCTACATGCAGCTGTTTTTGTTGTTGGATTAATTAGAGCATAGATGTTCAGCTTGAAATCAGGACCATTATTTAACACATCATTTACAGCAGTAATTGTATAAAGATTAGTCCAGTGCTTGTCCTAATTATCTGGCCTCCATCAACCATATCCCAGTTTATTAATGTATTTGGTGTTTTATTTGCACTATCAGGAACACTATTAAAACATACGCAGCTAACTGAATCGAGATTAAATTTCAAAACCTTCGGTTGAGATGACATTTTAGGCGTATGTAATGCGTACCCTTTCTTATTCTTTCTGATGAAAAGACCTAAAGTTACTAAGGAAAAACCCCCTTTAATTTTCAGTGAATTGACTAGCAGTTGATTTGTAATTGGATACTAATTTTACAGCACTAATCGTAAACCAAGAAAAATGAAAAATCAAATGCAACGAATACTAGGAGTAGTGATCATACTTTTTTTATTCATTAATTGTGTAAATCAAGACAAACCAGACGATACAAATAACCCCAATCCAAATGATCCATGCCAGTATTCAGAGCCTTTAAAGTTTGGTACTGTAGAACCAAAAAGGGTCGATGGGGGAGATTTTCCAGCTTTTCCAACATCAAAAGATAGCCTAAACGAAGACACTAAGCCTTATTATGTGCCGAATGGACCTATTCGCGGAACATTGTCACCAAGCAATGCCGAATATAAAGTTCAGGAGATAGATGAAAACAATCCGAGTCAGGCTTTATCCTTTGAAGAATATGATGAAATAGGAGATGCTCCTAATATCATAACAGTACTTCCTGAACCGAGTGTTGCTGAAAATGGTCAGACAGTCATGACCACAGGAAATACCTGGATGTCTCTATCACTAGATGGCGGACAAACATTCTCTAGTGTAAATCCAACTACAATATTCCCAAATGATTACGGTGGATTATGCTGTGATCAGGTATTACAATATGTCCCAGAATTTGATTTATTCGTATGGCTACTACAATACAGAGCTTCAGGTGGACAAAACGCCATTCGTATTGCTGTAC
>JABSPN010000036.1 GCA_013214425.1 Flavobacteriaceae bacterium
TCCAAACTCATCGGTATGCCCAGATATTCCTTATGAGTATATAAACGAGCAACACCTGTTGTATGATTTAATTTACAATCCAGAAGAAACCTTATTTCTAAAAAAGGTAAAGAACAAGGCGCTACCATTGCCAATGGTCATAACATGTTAATTCTTCAAGCCAAAAAAGCCTGGGATATATGGAACAAATAAGTTCATCCTGAACTCTTTTACATTCCTTATCCCTAATTAACCTAAATATATTTTGGTTTTTTTTGACTTTTTAAGAGTTGTTAGTATCTTTCGAGGTGTTAAGCACGATGAACGAACAAAAAAAAAGTTATGTCTGATATTGATAACCTGCAAGATGCAGAAGGAAAACAAGAACAAATACCCAATAAAAACGAGCAATCCTCTACTGAAAATCAAGCTATTGAGCCAATAGCATCATCTGAAGAAGAAACTACTTTAGAAGAAGTTACTGAATCAGAAGCAACTTCAGAAGAAGAAAAAGAAGCAGTTCAAGAAATTGAAGATGCGAATGCAGAAGACGCAGAAGATGAGAATAATGCCAAGCGACATGAAATTCCTGTAAAAGATTATACCACTTTGACAATGGAAGGTTTGTATGCTGAATTGGAATCCTTGATAAAAGATCAAGAGGTTCAAACAATCAAAGATCATGTTGAACAAATTAGCAAAGCTTTTAACGAAAAGTTTTCTGCCTTATTAGATGAAAAAAAGCAACAGTTTTTAGATGAAGGTGGAAACAGTATTGATTTTTACTTTAGCTTCCCGTTAAAGCCTAAATTCAATAGAGCTTTATCAGATTATAAAATAAAAAGAAAGAATTACTATCAAAATATTCAGCAGAGTCTCAAGCTTAACTTAGAAAGAAGAAATACAATTATTGCTGAGATCAAAGAATTGATTGCCAGTATTAATGGTGAGGCCAATATCAGATCGGTTTATAATCAGTTCAAAGAATACCAGAAAATCTGGAAAAATGCGGGTCCGATTCCAAGAGACAAATACAATCATACCTGGAATAATTACCACCATTACGTTGAACAGTTCTATGAAATATTACATCTTGATAGAGATTTACGCGATCGTGATTTTCAGCACAACTTAGAAGAAAAACAAAAAATCATTGCCAGAGCTAAAGCTTTAGCTGAATTAGATGATGTAGAAAAATCTTTCCGTGAATTGCAAAGCTTGCATAAAATATGGAAAGAAGATATTGGACCTGTTTCTAAGGATCATCGAGAAGAAATTTGGTCTGAGTTCAGTCAAGCGACTAAAGTCATTCATGGCAAAAGACAAGAGCATTTCAAATCTCTCGAAAAAGTTTACGAGAAAAACCTGGAAATCAAAAACAATATCATTAGTCAAATCACTACTATTAGTCAGGAGCAAGTTTCCAGGCATAATCAATGGCAACAGCAAATTAAAAAGATTGAAGCTTTAAGAGAACAGTTTTTTAATGCTGGAAAAGTACCATTAAAAGTTAATGAACAAACCTGGGCGAGCTTTAAAGATGCTGTAAGAACTTTCAATAAAAACAAAAATGCTTTTTATAAAGATCTTAAAAAAGATCAGTTGACTAACCTCAACAAGAAATTGGAATTAATTGAAATAGCCAATGCGAATAAAGACAGTGATGATTATTCTGTAGTGACTCCACTAATGAAGAAAATTCAGGCAGATTGGAAAAAAATTGGCCATGTACCAAGAAAGGACAGCGATCGTATCTGGAAAGAGTTCAAAGAAGCATGTAATCATTATTTTGACAGATTACACGCCAAAAGAAATGAGGCTAATGAAGAAGAGATTAAAGCATTGCAAGAGAAAGAAGCCTATATTGAAACACTTAAAGATGTAACACTTGTAGGAGAACCTCAGGAGAAATTAAACGCGATTAAAGGTCATATTGCACATTGGAAGAATTTAGGTAATGTTCCGAGAAACAAAAGGCAAATTAATGATGATTTCAACAAAGCAATCGATGGTTTATTCAATCAATTGGACATCGACAAGAAAGAAGCTGAAATTATAAAATATAATAACAGACTTCAATCTTATGAAGATAGACGCCAGATTGAAAATGAATTGGTTTTTGTGAGGAGAAAGATCGATGAAGTAAAGCAAGAAATCATTCAATTAGAAAATAATTTAGCTTTCTTTTCTAATGCAAGTGAAAGTAATCCGTTAGTTCAGGATGTCTACAAGAAAATTGAAAAGCATAAATCCAGCTTAGAAAGCTGGAAACAAAAATTACAACAAGTCAAATCGATGATATAATAAAAAAAGCACTGAAGATTTTCAGTGCTTTTTTATAATCTTTTGGCTTCTTCCCAAAATACATCCATTTCAGCTAAGGTCATTTGATCTAAAGATTTCTCCAATTCTTTAGCTTTAGCTTCTAAATACATGAATCTTTTCATGAATTTTTTATTAGTGCGCTCTAAGGCATTCTCTGGATCTATTTTTAAAAATCGGGCGTAATTGATCATTGAAAACAACACATCCCCAAATTCAGACTCTATACGATTTTGGTCGCCTTTTTTTACTTCTTCCTGAAACTCATCTAGCTCTTCACTTACTTTATCCCAAACTTGATGAGAGGCTTCCCAATCAAATCCAACACCGGCTACTTTATCTTGAATTCTATTCGCTTTTACTAAAGCTGGGAGGCTTTTAGGCACTCCTTCTAAAACACTCTTCTTCCCTTCTTTTAGCTTTAATTTTTCCCAGTTTTGTTTGACTTGTTCTTCATCTTCTACCTCAACATCTCCATAAATATGAGGATGTCTATCTATCAATTTATCACAAATACTGTTGGCAACATCAGCAATATCAAAATCTTGTGTTTCGCTACCTATTTTTGAATAAAAAACAATGTGAAGTAATAAATCTCCCAGTTCTTTTTTTACTTCTGAAAGATTATTTTCCAATATTGCATCACCTAATTCATAGGTTTCTTCTATGGTCAAATGCCTTAGCGATTGTATTGTTTGTTTTTTATCCCAGGGACATTGCTCTCTGAGCTCATCCATAATGGTGAGCAACCTATCAAATGCTGCTAACTGATCTGATCTGGAATTCATAGTTACGTGTTTTCGTAAATGTACAATATATTCTATTCCTATAAATGCAAAAATCCTGCTTAAAGCAGGATTTTTTCAACTATACTATTTGGTATTATTCTTCTTCGGTAGCTTCGGCTTCAGTAGTAAGCAAACTTTTCTCATTCAGCATATTATACCACTGAATTACTTTCTTTACATCACTCGGATACACTCTCTCTTCATCATATTCAGGGAGGATCTGAGAAAAATAATTTAATAAATCATTTTTAGAAGCTTTGTGAGATACAGAAGTACTATTTCCATTTTCCTTCTTAGCTATTGCTTCGAAAATATCCTGTAAAGGAACTTCCTCTCCATAAGTATAAATAGCTATTTCACTTAACATACTTATATTATGTCGTAATCCAACCGAAATTTTCTTTCCGTCAATTAAAGATTCAGCTAAAAACCCTGAACGAGTTTGGGCTTTTAATTCATACAACCCTGGCTTACCTGATATCGATAAAATCTTATCTAAACTCATAAATTCTTTTACTAAAATAAATTAAGCGGCAAATATCGAACTGTTCACCAAATAAACAAAAATTTATCTTTTCTTTTTTTGCTTTGGGAATCTCATTCTATACCCAATCTTTATTCTACCCTCACTAATTTTACTTAGGCGTCCTTTTATTAAACGCTTTTTTAATGAAGATAGTTTATCGGTAAATAAAATCCCTTCTATATGATCATATTCATGCTGAATCACTCTAGCTGCCATTCCGTTAAATGTTTCGGTATGCTTTTTAAAATTTTCATCTACATATTCCAATACAACTTCTTCCTTTCTAAATACATCTTCTGTAACGTCAGGAATACTTAAACAACCTTCATTAAAAGCCCATTCTTCTCCTCTTTCCTCAACTATTCTAGCATTGATAAATGTTTTTTTAAAACCTTTCAGGTATTCTTGTTCTTCTTCAGACATATCCTCATCTGCAAAAGGTGCAGCGTCTACAATAAAAATCCTAATAGGCAAGCCAATCTGAGGAGCAGCCAATCCAACACCAGGAGCTTCATACATCGTCTCATACATGTTGGAAATTAACTGTTCTAAATTAGGATAATCGCTAGAAATTTCTTTACATTCTTTTCTTAAAACCGGGTCCCCGAAAGCTACAATTGGTAATATCATTTTTTACTTATTATATAAATAGGATTGAAGAATTATTGTTGCACTAATTTCATCTATTAATTTCTTATTCTGACGTTGCTTTTTTTTCAACCCACTATCTATCATAGTTTGAAAAGCCATCTTAGAAGTAAATCTCTCGTCAACTCTTCTATAAGGTTTCTCAGGAAATTTATTTTCAAACTTTTTAAGAAACTCCTGAATAAGCACCTCACTTTCTGAAGGTGTATTATCCATTTGCTTGGGTTCTCCAATCAAAACAAGCTCAACTTCTTCTTTTTTAAAATAACTATCTAAAAAACTCAAAAGCTCGCCAGATGCTACTGTTGTTAACCCAGATGCAATGATCTGCATATCATCAGTAACAGCAATACCACAATTTTTCTTTCCGTAATCTATTGCTAAAACTTTCGCCATTTTATAGATTTTTGGCAAAAATACCATTAAATATGTTATGATTATAAAAATGCTCGTTTTATTCACTTTAACCCATTATCTTTGGGCAAATTTTTAAAGAATGAACCAGATTCAGGAGACTATAGAACAAGCTTGGAACAATCGAGAATTACTACAAAAAGGAGAAGTCCAAAATACCATTAGAAAAGTTATTTCCTTATTAGACGAAGGAAGTTTACGTGTTGCAGAACCAAAAGAAAATGGATGGCAAGTAAACGAATGGGTAAAAAAGGCAGTAGTATTGTATTTCCCAATCCAAAAAATGGAAACATTTGAAGCTGGAGTCCTTGAATTTCATGATAAAATTCCACTTAAAACTGGTTATAAAGAAAAAGGAATTCGTGTAGTGCCGCATGCTATTGCCAGACATGGAGCCTACGTCTCTAAAGGGGTAATCATGATGCCTTGTTATGTAAATATTGGGGCTTATGTAGATGAAGGAACTATGGTCGATACCTGGGCAACAGTTGGAAGTTGTGCACAAATTGGTAAAAATGTACACCTCTCTGGAGGTGTTGGAATTGGAGGTGTTTTAGAACCTTTACAAGCTGCACCAGTCATTATTGAAGATAATGCCTTTATTGGATCCAGATGTATTGTAGTTGAAGGAGTACGAGTGGAGAAAGAAGCTGTTTTAGGAGCCAATGTTGTATTAACTGCTTCGACTAAAATTATCGATGTTACCGGTGACTCACCTGTAGAATCTAAAGGGGTAATTCCTGCAAGAAGTGTTGTAATTCCAGGAAGCTATACTAAACAATTTCCAGCAGGAGAATATCAAGTACCGTGTGCTTTAATTATTGGGAAAAGAAAAGAGAGCACAAACAAAAAGACATCGCTTAATGACGCGTTAAGAGAATACGACGTTGCTGTTTAAATTTCATGGAGGAAAATTCAAAAAAAATATTAGTCATTCAACAAAAAATGATTGGTGATGTACTTACCAGTTCTATTCTGTGTGAACTAATAAAAAATGAGTTTCCGCATCATGAAGTACACTACCTTATCAATTCTCACACCTATCCAGTAGTAGAAGGCAACCCTTTTATTGATAAAATAGTTTTTTTTAAGGATACCTATAGAAAAAATAAGCTCAAGTTTTACTCCTTTTTAAAAACAATCAAAAGAGAACAATACGATGTTGTTATCGATGTATATTGCAAACTTGAAAGTAAGTTAATCACCTACTATAGCAAAGCACCTTTGAGAATTTCTTACAACAAATCAAGTAGTTCTTACTTTTACAACATACTAATCGATTATCTATCTGAAGACAAGAAAACAGTTGGATTAGCCATTCAGAATAGGATTTCGCTATTAACTCCTATTTTTCAGGAGAGACCAGATCCAATAGCTCCAAAAATTTACCTTTCAGATAAAGAAAAAAAAGAGGCCACAGATTTTTTGAAATTTATTGATGCATCTCGAAAGAAAAAACTTTACATGATAAGTATACTGGGTAGTGACCTTAGTAAAACCTATCATTTTGATTATATGGCTAAATTATTAAATCATATCATCGACTATAAAAATGCTACCATACTTTTCAACTATATTCCATCTCAAAAAGAGGATGTTGAAAAGATTTATAATCTGTGTACCACTAAAACTCAAGAATCTATATTATTAGATGTTTATGCTCCCTCTTTAAGATCATTTTTAGGAGTTTTAGCACATTGCGATGCCATAATTGGTAATGAAGGAGGTGCTATTAATATGGCTAAGGCATTAGACATTCCTACATTTGCTATTTTTTCTCCATGGATAAAAAAAGAAGCATGGGGTCTGTTTGAAGATAAAAACAATGTGACGGTTCATCTTAATGATTTCAAACCCGATTTATTTGAAAACAAATCCCGAAAACAAATACGAGAAAACGTAGCACAACTTTACCAGGAATTTAACCCAGAATTATTTTACGATAAATTAATTGATTTTTTAGACCGCTACTAGAATGCCTTGACTATTCCGTGAGTAGTTCGCTTAATATTTTTATCCTTTGTTTCTTTACGGATCGCTAAATTCTTTTGGATAGAATCTGAAGTTTTATAACCTCGTGAGTGATCTAAATGTAAACAAATAGCTCTGTGTCTAATTTGCTTTCCTTTAACACCAAAATTAGTTAAGCGCTCCCCAATTTCTCTATCAGAACCGCCATATTGCATACGCTCATCATAACCATTAATATCAATCAAATCTTGTTTCCAGGCAGATGAGTTACAGTTATTAAAGGTAGCCCCAGTGGGTGTTACAGCATCTAACATGGAAGCTGAAAAATCTCCAGAGGCAATCTTTAAAGTTTGTGAAAAACCAATATCACTTCGTTTTTTCAACCACTTAATATCAAAGCAATTTTCTGAAAGGATATCTTCTTCGGTAATCATTTTACTCATCTCCATATTCAATTTGCAGTAACCTCCTGATAAGAATCTTCCTTTTTCTGCATATTTTGCATGTGCTTCTACGAAGTCTGATTTAGGAATACAATCACCATCGGTAAACAAAACATATTCATAATTAGTTTTCAAAATTGTTTCATTTAACACCTTTTGACGTCTGTACCCTTTATCTTCATGCCATACGTGAGTGACAGGAACAGGATAATTTGCCTTGAAACTTTCGATAAGTTGTTTGGTCTCTTCTCTAGAGCCATCATCAGCGATAAGAACTTCGAAATCTTTATAGGTTTGAATACTATATCCCCACAATACTTTCTGAAGCCATTCTTCAGAATTATAAGTACTTATTATTACAGAAATTTTAGGGGTATTCATCTATTAAAAATTTAAGCAAATCTAAGTTATTTTACTTTTATAGCTAAAAAAATAATAAAGTTTTTGCTCTTGAAAAATAAGTATTAGTGTTAAATTTTATAATGATAAAAAAATTAATAGTTTTACAATCGAAAATTTTTTAGATGGAAAAACTCACGGCAATTATTCCTGTAGGGAATGAAGAACATAATATTCGAGCAGTTTTGGAGTCTGTTGGATTTGCCGATGAAATAATGGTTGTCGATTCATTAGGTACTGATAAAACAATTGAAATTGCCAAAGAATACACAGATTTCATTATTCAACGTCAGTACATCTATTCTGCTTCCCAAAAAAACTGGGCAATTCCACTAGGCAATATTCAATGGATTCTTTTAGTCGATGCCGATGAAAGGGTTACTCCTGAACTTCGAGATGAAATTATTGAGCTGCTTAAAAATCCTAAGAAAGATATCGTAGGATATTGGATTTATCGCACCAATTACTTTATGGGAAAACAAATTAAGTTTAGCGGACTTAAGAACGATAAAGTGGTACGCTTGTTCAAAAAAGACTTCTGTAAATATGAAGAAAAGCACGTACATGCCGAAATTATCGCTAATGGTAAGCTTTCCTATTTAAAAAACAAATTCATTCACAATACCTATACCAACATCAATGACCATATCACTAAACTAAATCGATATGCGGAATGGCAAGCCAAAGATTATGACCAAAAAACGGGGGCTTTAACTCCTTACCATTTTTTTATCAAACCAACTTGGGGATTCTTCAAACATTATATCATTCAAGCTGGATTTAGGGATGGAAAAAGAGGCTTTTTTATCAGTTGGTTTAGAATGTATGCGATCTTGATGAGATACGTAAAACTCTGGTTATTAAGAAAAAACCTTAAATAAAAGGGAATAATTATTTTTTTTTTCGACCAACACTTGTTTATTTAAATCTTTTACCTAAATTTGTATTAATATGTAGCATCATCCTGATGCTTTTTCATAGATTTGTTAGTTAGTTAAAGAAAGAGTGCCCATGTCCTTCGGCACTCTTTTTTGTTTTCTGTCCGCTTTACCTAGCTATATTTATTAGGTTTGTATTTCAAAATATATCACTTATGGTTACTCAACCTTTGGTTTCTATAATCATGGCTGTTAAAGACACAGCCTCTTATTTAACAGATTGTCTTGATTCAATTATTGATCAAACCTATCAAAATTGGGAGTTAATAGCTGTTAATGATCATTCCTCAGATCAAACCCCAACTATTCTTAAAGAATATTCAGAAAAAGATTCCAGAATAAAATATTACGATAGCGATACTCCTAAACTTATCCCTACGCTTCAATATGCCTATAAAAAAGCAAATGGCTGCCTCATTAATAGAATGGATTCTGATGATAAAATGCCTGATTACAAAATAGAAGTATTAGTGAAGGAATGGCTCAAATATGGAAAAGGTCACGTCATTGTAGGCGGAACAAAACACTTTGTTGATGAAGGTCAAGTAGGGCAAGGATTTATTAACTATGAAAATTGGTTAAATGAAGTAACCAAAACTTCAACTCATTATCAACAGATTTATACTGAATGCGTGATCCCTTCACATTGTTGGTTGATTCACAAAACTGATTTTGATCAAATAGATGCATTCAATCCTCTAATCTATCCTGAAGATTATGATTTATGTTTCAGGATGTATAAAGCTAAATTAAACGTAATCGGTATCGATGTAATTTTACATCACTGGAGAGATCGTTCTGATAGAATTTCAAGAACCTGGGAAGAATACAAAGACAACCGGTATTTTAATCTAAAAATGCATAACTTTTTTGAACTAGACAGAAACCTCAAAAGGCCTTTGGTTATTTGGGGAGCAGGAAAAAATGGAAAAGATCTGGCTAAACTCATCCTAGAAAAAGAATCTGATTTCTTTTGGGTTTCAGATAATAAAAATAAAATTAATAAAGACATTTACGGTATCAGAATTCAGCATCAAAATACTATCACTGAATTAGACAAACCTCAAATTCTAATTGCAGTTTCTTCTCCTGATAATAAAATTGACATCGCCAACCTGCTAAAAGATTGGAATAAAACACCTGTTGAGGATTATTGGTTTTTTATATAGCTCAGACTATTTTCTAAACGCTAGTAAATCATTACATTTACATTATGCAAGAACTTATTAATAAGCTCAATCAGCTGGAAAAACACTCGGCTATTCTTGAACCTAGTGAAAAACAACGTGAACACTACCAAAAAGAACTTCATAAATATTCCTCTCAATTCATTCGAGAAATTGATGAGCATCCTTCTTTCATTGAAGGTCATGGAAAAACTGATGCACTAAAATTTGAAGGAAGTTCAAAATCATTTTCTGAATTACTTTCATTATACCATGAAGAAGTTACATTAAAGGGTATTAACCCTGCTTCTGGCGGACATTTGGGGTATATTCCTGGTGGTGGAATTTACACCGCTTCCCTAGCCGATTATCTCGCTTGTGTTACCAACGAATACGCAGGTATGTATTATGGTTCTCCAGGTGCTGTTACTATTGAAAACGACTTGATTGAATGGATGAAAGGTGTTTTTAATTTCCCAAAATCTGCTATAGGAAACCTAACTTCTGGAGGATCTATTGCGAATCTAATTGCTTTAACAGCAGCCAGAGATCATCATCAAATCAAGAATGAATTAATCCATAAAAGTGTGATTTATGTGAGTGAACAAGTTCACCATTGTATCCATAAAGCTTTAAGAATTATCGGACTTTCAGAAGTTATTATTCGCCATATAGATTTAGATGAAAATTCTAGAATTCAAGCAAATTTTCTCGAGGAACTAGTCAAAACAGACTTACAAAATAACTTAAATCCCTTTATGGTTATTGCTTCGGCTGGTACTACTGATACTGGAGCTATAGACCCTTTAAAGACAATTGGAGAAATTGCTGAAAAACATAAACTATGGTATCACATAGATGGAGCATATGGAGGCTTTTTTATCTTGGTTGATGATAAAAAAAATGACTTTGACGGTATTGAAATGGCAGATTCCTTGGTAATAGATCCTCACAAAAGTTTATTTCTTCCTTACGGACTAGGAGCTGTATTAGTTAAAAACAAAGAAGCAGTCTTTACTTCTCATCATTATACCGCCAATTACATGCAGGATGCACTTAGTGATTATTCTATTATTAATCCAGCCGATGTATCTCCTGAATTAACAAAGCATTTTAGAGGTTTACGTCTTTGGATTCCTTTACAACTACATGGAATTGAACCCTTCAAGGCCTCTTTAGAAGAAAAAATCGTACTCACACATTATTTCAGGGCCTTACTTAAAGACATTGGATTTAAATTGGGACCAGAACCAGATTTATCTGTAAGCTATTTTTGGTTTCCTTCTGAAGAAATTGATAAAAACGAATTCAATAAAAAATTACTGGAGTTTATTCATGAGGATGGTAGTGTTTTTCTGAGTTCAACTATTATCAACAGCCAGTTTGTTATCAGAATGGCCATTTTAGCATTCAGAACTAAAAAAAATACTATAGACAAAGGCATTCAGATGATCACCGAATGCCTCCAAAAAACTAAAGCATATTATAATATGTAATGGAATTATCTTTTTTACATTTGTTTTAGAAACCTCAAGAATTGAAAGAAGAAAGTAATTTGTCCCTCTATGAAGAATCGGTATTTGGAAAAGTGAATAGCGATAATTATGAGCCGTTAAGAAATTTCATTTATTATAAAACTGGTGATTTAGATAAGGCAGAAGATATTGTTCAAGATGCTTTCATAAAGATCTGGAATAATTATAAATAGGTTATTTAGACACTGTAAAAAGCTACTTATATACCATAGCGAATAGATTCTTTTTAAATTCTGTAAGACATGAAAAAGTAAAGCTGAATTTTTTGAAAAAAGTTCAGACACGATTGACAAGAAGACTCCTGAATACCTAGCTGTACAAAATGAGTTTAAAGAGAAACTTGAAAATGCAATTGCCAGTCTTGCTGAAAAGCAAAGAGTAGTTTTTTTAATGAATCGTATCGACAAAAAGAAATTTAACGAAATTGCTGAAGAACTCGAATTTAGTGCCAAAACAGACGAAAAAAGAATGAGTGCAGCTTTAAAAGCACTTAAAGAGAACGTTCAAAAATTTAAAAAGTTTAAAATATAGGTAGAGTAAAACTCTGAATACGTGTATAAAGGATATGGCAGAAGCCAAAAACATTAAGATTCGACACATACAATCAGGAAAACCAATGCAAAATAGCCTCATCGAACGGTTCAATAGAAGTTAGCGAGAAGAGGTATTAAATGCTTAGTTATTTGATTCTTTATCTCAAGTAAGAATTTTAACTGAGCAGTGAATCGTACATTATAATCACCATTGACCACATGAAGCCTTAGAAAACCTAACACCAATACAACTTTTGTAAAAATAAGAAATAGCTAGCTTTTCCATAAATAAAAACACTATGTTTCAACCTATTCAAACGTAGCTAATTTAGGGGAACTTACAAAAGGAACTATCGGTATGGCTATTATCTACGTTTATGATCAACAAAACATAATAAGTCAAAATCAATTAATTGGACCACAAAACACCTATAGAATCAATAATTTAGATAATTTGGATTTTACTCCTAGTATGCTTTTAAAGTTTGATTTTTAAACGTAAAACATCACATCGAAAAGATAAATTCTTCCTTGGCTAGAAAACTCAGACAAATTTGATTGACAGTAATTTCTGTAAAAAGTTAAAATTTATAGCCCTCATTATTCTTATTTATTAAATTCTTTTAACCGTCAAGTTAATTTAGTCTTATATTGACTCGACAAATAATGCTTCAAACACCGTCAACAGTAGCTTTAAATCAATAAATTACAAAAAGAGGCTCACTAATAAATAGGCGAAAAAACTTTAACAATTATGCTTAAAGCTATTTTAACTCCCCAAAAGCCCTTTCTATAACCTTATGCAAGCATAGCTTATGTAAGTACTTTACCATCAATATTTTACTGTTTAATTCATTAAATAATTAATACATTTATAATTGATTTACTTTAGACAACCCTAATAAATCTATAGATTAACCCTATTAATAAAGAAAAACTTTTCCATACCTTCTTAAACGACTGATAACCCAATAGTTAGCTTATGTTAATTAGCCCAAAATCATAAGTATTAATATAAGGTTAAAAGTCAACTATTATTAACCAAATTAAATTACTACTCAAATGAAAAATCAATTTTTTTCAATTAGAGCTATTCTATTTTTAGTTCTAATTTCTTATGGAAATCTAACTGCTCAAACTCTCATTCAGCAGCAAGAAATCACAAAAGATTATGATCAAGAAACATTAAACCTATTGGAAAATGAATCCAAACTAAAAGCAGAAAAAGAGAAAGAAGCTGCTTATGAAATGGCAAAAATTAAAAACTGGGAAATCTACAAAACCTATCCCGATGGAAGTTTCGCCGAACTTCAAAGAGTAAGCGCCGATGGCTCTCCTATTTATTATACAACATTCAATGTTAGTGCTGCTCGTTCAACTAGAGCAAATCACTTAAATATTGGTGGTTCATTAGGCCTTAACTTAGATGGACAAAATATGATTGCCTATGTTTGGGATGGAGGCCATGCACGTGTAAGCCATCAGGAATACGACGGCCCAGGAGGTAGTAATCGTGTTACTGTAGAAGATGCTTCTTCGGAAGGTGGTACTCAATTAAACTTCCATGCTGCTCACGTAACTGGAACTATCATGGCTTCAGGAGTTCAGGCTTCAGCAAAAGGAATGGCTCCACAAGCAAGAGTTAGAGGCTATATGTGGAACAGTGACTTATCTGAAGCTACTAGTGCCGCTTCTAATGGAATGCTACTTTCAAATCATTCGTACGGATATAGAAGTGACTTGGTTCCTGATCAATATTTTGGGGCTTATATAAGCGAATCCAGAGGTTGGGACAACCTAATGTTTAACGCTCCTAACTATTTAATGGTTGTAGCAGCTGGAAACGATGGTACTACTAACTATAATGGAGCTCCTCTAAATGGAAACTCAGCTTACGATAAACTGACTGGGCATTCAACCTCAAAAAACAATATGGTTGTTGCCAATGCCCAAGATGCTAACATTGCTTCTGATGGATCTTTAAATAGTGTTTCGATCAACAGCTCCAGTAGTGAAGGGCCAACTGATGACTTAAGAATCAAGCCAGACATCACTGGAAATGGAACATCTGTATACTC
>JABSPN010000360.1 GCA_013214425.1 Flavobacteriaceae bacterium
TAGATTGTTGGATCATTAGATTGTTGGATCATTAGATTGTTGGATCATTAGATTGTTGGATTGTTGGATTATTTTAAAGTTGACTTAAACTTAACCATCATTTTAATAATAGATGTTATTTTTTCAATTGTATTATCCATATCGTCATTGTTTAAAAAACCTATATCAGCAGAAATCAAAAGTTGGGTTTGTACTTCATAGGCTGCTCCTATTCCAAATTCTAAAAACCTACAGAATTCTTTATTTGAAGATCTTGAGGAACCTTCAGCTATATTTGAAGGAATAGAAATACTTGCCCTTCTCAATTCATTAGTAATTCCAAACTTTTCTTCATCAGGAAACTTTGAAGTAATTCTATAAATATCACTACAAAATACTCTACTCTGCTTCCAAATTTCTAAATCTTTAAATCTATGCATTCTAAAAATCTAAATATCTAATATTCTATACCACTACAGACTTTCCGATATCTAATAAAATAAGTTCTTTATTTTTTCCTGAAAACTTTTGTTTGGCTTCCCTTTTATCGATAGCTATTGGTGGAAATGTATCGTAATGACAACCTAATACACGATCGCATTCAACAAAATCTGAAGCAATGATGGCATCATCAACCCCCATGGTAAAATTATCTCCAATTGGTAACACGGCTAAATCTATGTTGGTTTGCATCGGAATCAGTTTCATATCAAAAGTAACTGCAGTATCGCCAGCAATGTATACCGATTTCCCTTCCGCAGAAATCACAAAACCACCAGGTTGCCCTCCGTAACTTCCATCGGGAAAAGAAGAGGTGTGAATGGCATTGACATATTTGATATGAATATCATCAAACACACAAGCGCCACCATGATTTAACGGATGACCATTGAATTCTTTACCTACATAGTGCATCGTGATTTCATAATTAGAAATAATCATCGCTCCCGTTCTTTTTGCAATCGCATCTACATCTACGATATGATCCTGATGCGCATGGGTGATCAAGATATAATCGGCGGCTAATACATTAATATCAATATGACTAGCTAAAGGATTTGGAGAAATAAAAGGGTCGATTAATAAGGTTTTATTATTGGCTTGAACAGAAACACAGCCATGACCTAAGTACGTTACATTCATAATTCTATTTTTAATGCTGAAAATATACGAAATAAAGGAGCAGTATAAAAGAAATATTCAGGCATGAAAAAAGTCGGCCATAGCCGACTTTATATTTTAAAAACTTAGTTTTAATCTACCGTTTCAGAACCTCCATTTTCTCCCCATTGACGATTGGTCAATCCAGGCCCATTACCATAATGCATCGGTACTCTTCCTCTTAAATCTGGCAAGGCAAAAGTGGTTATTCCATCTCCTCCATAAGTTGTCCCTAAAAGAGAAAATAATGCGGCATTTGATGCTATAGGTAATAATTGTCCATTACACTCTGCCCATCCACTTGGTACTAAAATACCTGCATACAACATAATTTCTCCAATAAATGGGTTTAATCCTTGAGCAGATCTTGAGCTAGTTATTACATTTGGATCATTTAAAATTTTTGGATCATTAGATCTAGATGGAAAGGTTCCAGTAAGTGCTATATAATATTTTACGGCTAAATAGGGTTGCATATTACTAGAATCTCCTGATGTCACTAAACCTTGTCCAGACAGATCTACTATTTGGTTATTCCCACCTTCAATTCCAATAGTCAGATTTGTTCCTGAAAGACCTGAACCTGTAATGTTTTGATCGTCTGTACCCGTTCCATCTTGTAATGTAGATAAATCAACAGAAGTTGTTCCCCCTGCATCAACAATCTCTAATGATGTTGTATTCAATGTCGCTGAAGTGATTAACTCATTAGCTGGATCTGCATCTGCATCATCAGGAGATGATACGGCATAGGCCGCGTAAGGAACTGTTTGCAATTCACTTGCTCCCAAACTGGAATAAGTAGTTCCTCCTGTTACATCTACAGCAGTTTCTACCCAATAGTTCATTGTACTCCAATTGATCGTATTGAAAGTTCCAATAACTGGTGTTCCTCCTCCAATTTGCACATCAAACAATCCGTATTGATTTGTAGTAGGCGTATGTGTTTCCTGATAAACAATTGCTCCCACTGCTCCACCTTGTCGGATTGACATTTGAACACCAATATTTTGGTTCATAATAATATCTCCTGAACTATTTCTAGCTACAGCTTGGTAATTAAATTCTTGCCCCCAACACAGATGCGTTCCCAAAAGAACTAAGGCATATAGTAGTATTTTTTTCATAATTAGGTTGTTTGTTAATCCAGCTTTACAGTTATTAGGTCTGTATGCTATGATTAAGAATATTTACTATCAGTTTATTGAAGACAAAACTACGCAAATAAATCAGGAGAAAACACTTTAAAACAAAAGAGCTCAAAGGAATTGAATTTAACTACCGCTTCGAGCTCATGATTTTTTCATAATTGTTCGTTCAAATATATTGTAATTCGACATTAGCTCTACTAATTTTATAAGGTTTTGGTATGAAATCACTCAAAATAGTTATGAATGACGACAACAACACAATTCTTTTTATAACTAATAACACATATTCGTTTACGGATGACAATCACCTATTTAAGGATACCAGGGAATTAGTAAAAATATAGTTTATAGATTTAAACCTATGACAAATAATATGGATAGAAAAAAAGTACTTAATGCTACTTTTTTTAGTTCAGGATCAAGTTCTTTATGAATAATATTTTTACCAACATTAATCAGGTTTGAAACTAGTGGTAATAAGACGATGAGAAATAACCATTGCCATGGTTGATTGTAATTTTGTTGCGTGAATACAATCATACAAATCATTGGAATGATTAAAAGTGTATAATGATATAGTTTTGCTTTCTGACTACCTAACTTAACCACTAAGGTATTTTTCCCTGCTTTCTTATCTGGAATTTGATCTCGCATATTATTCAGGTTTAATACAGCTGCACACAATAAACCTATGGCTATAGCTGGTAAAAAGACTGATAGGTTATCCAAACTCTTACTGTATAAATAATAACTTCCAACAACACTTAGTAATCCGAAGAAAAGGAAAACAAACACATCTCCTAATCCTGAATATCCGTAAGCATTTTTACCAACAGTATAACGAATAGCTGCAACAATACTGGCGATACCCAATAAAAAGAATAAGGTTAGATTGATGAAATCATCTTTTCCGAAGGATCTATAAATTAAAATCAAAGCTATGATAAACGTAATCACACCTGTTACTATCATGGCATTTTTCATTTGTTTCGGAGTAATGGCCCCTGATTGGATAGCGCGTTGTGGTCCCACTCGTTCTTCGTTATCGGTTCCCTTTAGGCCATCACCATAATCATTAGCAAAGTTTGCCAATACCGGAAAACCTATAGTGGTAAGTATTGCC
>JABSPN010000361.1 GCA_013214425.1 Flavobacteriaceae bacterium
AATATTGGATATTCATATGGGATTTATAGACTTGTCTATAATTACCTACAACTGTACTTTCCATATTCTTTACATGCTTTCTTTGATTACTACCGGATACAGCAGTAGATTGTGATTTTTGTACAATTTGTTGAGCAGTTCCCAATTGCTCTTGGACTAAAACTAATGATTAGCGGAATTTTGTTTGTGCCTTTAACCTTTGGATTGCTCTTACCTGTTTTCGGCTTTATCAGAAGAAAAAGAACGTTGAGTTATCTATGCCTTATTATCGCCTTAACTTTTTTCATCATGGCGCATAATACAAGCTCTTATGATACAGACAAACCCAAACCAAATAGTCTGGTGTATTTTCAAGACAATGATAATGATAAAAGTTACTGGTTGAGTTACGATTATGAGCTCGATAACTGGAATAAGAACTACTTCTCCAAACCCTTATCGGAAGATAAAATAAAAGGTTTAGTCGCTTTTGATAGCAAATACGGATCTTTATTCAAATACGCTGGCGAAACAACTAACAGAGCTATTAAAGAATCGCTTTTTTCTATTTCTAAAGACACTATTATTGGGAATGAAAGAAGTATTAGGCTTTGCGTTGCTCCGCAAAGAGACCTCAATCTTATTTATGGATATAGTAATTCGAAAAAGGCTTTTAATTCCTTTGGAATCAATGGTTCTTTTCCTGAATTGGATAGTATTTCAGAAGAAAAATTAAGGAGTAAAAACGACAAACGCTTGTTCTTATATTGGGTGGTTGATGAAGAGCCTCTAGAGATTGATTGCACTTTTCATAAAGACAGTATTCCAAATATTGAGTTTATTGAAGCCTCATATGATTTGCTCGAAAATAAGTCTTTCAACATTAAAAAAAGACCACAAAATACGATTCCAAAACCCTTTGTTATTAACGATGCAATCATTACTAAAAAAACAGTAAAGTTTTAATTTGGAATCATTTTTGAATCTATTTTCATAAATTTAGACCCTTATAATCAAAAAAGCATGAAGAGATTTACATTATTCCTTTTTCTTTCATTAGTTACTTTAACAAATGTTCAGGCGCAAAAAAAGAAAAAAACAGGTGAGCAGAATTTTAAAACTGAAATGGTAAAACACTACACGAAGTTTTATAAAGAAATGATTCAGAAAAGAGATTTAACCAGTGCTATTATTGGTTTAAATCATTTATTGGTTTTAGAACCTGAAAATACAGCAAGAAAAGATACTCTTGGATTGCTTTACTATACGGTTGACAACCCACCTTTAGCTATTGCGACTCTTGCTAATTCTGAATCTGAATTAGGATTAAGAACCAAAGCTCTTGCCTTTAAAAAAGTGAATAATATTAAGGAATCAATTAATAATTACGAAGTACTTTTAAAGAAGTATTACAGTGTCATGGATGCTTATGAATTGGCTCAATTGCAATATAGTGTTCAAAATTTTGGTGACACCAAAATCACCATTAATCAGGCTTTAAAAGTAGCCAAGGATGAAAAAGTGCAAATTATTGTTGCGAAGAATAGTTATATCGAAACTCCAATTACAGCAGCCTTCTTAAACATATTAGGCTTAATGGAGTACAATAATAATGTTGCCAATGCCGATAATGCTATTGCGATTCTTGATCAGGCTTTACAAATTGATCCTGAATTTGTTTTAGCTATCGAAAATAAAAAGGCAATACTGGCCAAGAAAAATGGAGAAACTCCTGGCCCAAAACAATAAAATAAAGATCATATATAAAAAAGGCCTCTCGTAAATGAGAGGCTTTTTTGTTTGTATACTTATTGGTTTTATTACCAAATTCTCACTCTGCTATCTGGAGCTAAATACATCCTATCTCCTTCTTTAATACCGAATGCTTCATAAAATGCATCAACATTTAAAAGGGGTTGAACAGCTCGTGTCATTCCAGGTGAATGCGGATCTGTTTTTACCTGATTCTTTAATGCTTCGTCTCTGTACTTACTTCTCCATACAGTTGCCCAAGACATAAAGAAACGTTGTTCTGCTGTGAATCCGTCAATTGGTTCAGGCTTTCCACCGCTTTGCTCAAAATGTAATTTTAATCCGTCGTAAGCAGCGTTTATTCCTCCTAAATCCCCGATATTTTCACCTAAAGTAAATTTACCATTGATAAATGTTTCTGGTAATACTTCGATAGCTGAATATTGATCTGCAAGTGCATTTCCTAACTCAGAGAATAGCTTTCCATCTTCTTCAGTCCACCAGTTATTTAAGTTACCATCTTTATCAAATTTCGCTCCTGAATCATCAAAGCTATGAGAAATCTCATGTCCGATTACAGCTCCTATTCCTCCATAATTAACAGCTTCATCTGCCGTATAGTTATAAAAAGGAGGTTGTAAAATTGCAGCAGGGAATACGATTTCATTGTAGGAAGGATTGAAATAAGCGTTTACTACCTGAGGGGCCATAAACCACTCTGACTTATCTACTGGCTTTCCTAATTTATTTAAATCTTCTAGGAAATTCCACTTAGAGGCATTTAGCATGTTTTGGAAATAGGACCCTCCATTTTCTACCGTTTGGATTTCTAAGTTTGAGTAATCTTTCCATTCGTCTGGATAAGCAACTTTTACTTTAGTAGCCTTAACTTTTTCAATAGCTTTTAGCTTAGTTTCTTCACTCATCCAATCTAAATTCTTAATTCGATTTTGGAAAGCTGTTAATACGTTAGCAATCATCTTCTCTGCTTTAACCTTAGCTTCTGGCGGGAATTTATCTGCTACGTATAATTTTCCTAATGCTTCTCCTAAGCTTCTGTTCACTCTTGAAAGTGCACGCTCATCTCGTGGACGTTGCTGCTCCTGACCTCTTAATGTTTTTGAATAGAACTCCCAATTCGCTAATTCTATTTCTTCACTTAACATACCTGCTGCTCTGTTAAAAGCAGACCATCTTAAATACGCTTTCCAGTCGGCGATATTTTCTTCAGATAAAATGTCTTGTAATGCTTCAGTATATTTTAATTGGCTTACGATAACATCGTTAACACCATTCATACCAATTCCATCTAAATACGCTCTCCAATTAACTGCGGGCACCATTTCTTGTAATTGCTCAACTGTTCTTGGGTTATAACGATTATCTGGGTTTCTTCTTTCAACTTTATCCATTCTAGGTTCAGCTAGTTTTATTTCAAAAGCTAAAATTTGCTCTGCTGTTTTTGCAGCATCAGCATCAGAATCTCCCAAGAACTGCAACATTCTTGTGATATGAGCCACATATTTTTGTCTCTTATCTTTTGAATCTTCGTCATCTTTTACATAGTAATCTCTATCTGGCAACCCCAATCCTGCAGAACCAAGGTTTACCACATTCTTGTTACTATCTTTTGCATCAGCACCGATATATACACCATAAAGCCCTGGC
>JABSPN010000362.1 GCA_013214425.1 Flavobacteriaceae bacterium
TTTACTCTAGAAAGCAGATAGCAAATTTAGGCGCGCATATGATAAATTTATGCGCGGATATGCGGCCCAAGTTAAGACGCGGATATGCCAAGTTAAGGCGCGGATATGATAAGTTAAATTGTAATTCCTATTTTGTTGTCAAGTTTTGATAAAGTAATAAATTGTTGAATTTGAATTATTAATTGTTTTGAATTTTAACTATTAACTGTCAAGTTAATTAAAAATTCAAAACAAACTTCAAATTCAGAATATTTTAAACACGTTTTAATTATTGTTTAGATTTGTTTTATTCTTGTAAAAAAATTTTAAATACTAATTATAATAGTATAATAATGGGTAATTCTAGTACTGATAATTCTAGTATTGATAATTCTAGTATTGATAGTAATTCTAGAATGAATAATTCGGGAGCTCCTATGCCTCCAAGCGGATTATTATCTCAATCTGAACGAGATATTTTTCAGGAATGGATTGATGATGGTTTATTAGAAAACTAAGAGTTTATCACTATGAAAAAGACCATACTAGTGATACTGAGTTTACTATTCAGTTTATCACTCCTAGCTCAAGATAAGTACTTGACTAAAAAGGGAAACGTTCAATTCAAAGCATCAGTCCCTTCTTTTAAACCTATTGAAGCAAAAAACAGCTCTGTTACAGCCATTTTAAATACTGCTAATGGTGACTTTGCTGCTTTAGTACTAATCAAAGGCTTCCGTTTTAAAATTGCTTTAATGGAAGAACATTTCAATGAAAACTACATGGAATCTGATGAATACCCCAAGGGGATTTTTAAAGGAAAAATAGAAGGGTTTTCATTAAACAAATTAACTGAGAACAGTAAAACATTTAATTTGACTGGATCATTGACTCAACATGGAAAAACAAAAAATATCGTTGTTCCTGTATCAATAAAATTACAAGGTCAAAAAATTCTATTTGACTCAAACTTTAAATTAAAACCTGAAGATTTTGGAATTAAAATTCCTAAAATTGTTAGAAAAAAAATTGCTCGAGAAGTTGAAGTAAACTGCAATTTTGAGCTTATAAAAAAATAAGAAAGCAGCCAGATGGCTGCTTTTTTGTATATGAAATAGAATATTATTTACTCAAGTACATTTTTCTTCTAGAGTATAAATCATAGAATTCATCTTCTTTAAGATTATCTATAAACAAAATACTCTCTCCAGTACTTTTCATTTCTGGCCCTAATTTTTTATTTACATTAGGGAACTTATTGAAAGAGAATACTGGCTGCTTTATCGCATAACCTTCTAACTCTGGTTTAAAATCAAAGTCTGTCACTTTATTATGACCAATCATAACTTTAGTTGCATAGTTTACATAAGGTTCTTTGTATGCTTTTGCTATGAATGGAACTGTTCTGGAAGCTCTTGGGTTCGCTTCAATGATATATACTTTATCATCTTTGATCGCAAATTGTACATTGATCAAACCTACTGTATTTAAGGCCAATGCAATTTTCTTTGTATGATCTTTAATTTGCTGCATCACAAACTCACCAAGGTTAAACGGTGGTAAAGTTGCATTTGAATCTCCTGAATGCACTCCACAAGGCTCAATATGCTCCATGATACCAATAATGTATACATTTTCACCATCACAAATCGCATCTGCCTCTGCTTCTATAGCTCCATCTAAATAATGGTCAAGTAATAATTTATTATTCGGTATTTTTCTTAACAGATCAAAAACATGTTCTTCTAGCTCTTGTTTATTAATTACAATCTTCATTCCTTGTCCTCCTAATACATAAGAAGGTCTAACTAATAATGGAAAATCTAACTCATCTGCAAGTGTTAAGGCTTCATCTACAGTTTCAGCCACACCAAACTTAGGATAAGGGATTTTGTTTTCTTTTAATATCGTTGAAAAGCTTCCTCTATCTTCAGCTAAGTCAAGTGATTGATAACTTGTACCTAATATTTTTACTCCGTATCGATCTAATTTTTCAGCTAGTTTTAAAGCTGTTTGCCCACCTAACTGAACGATAACACCTTCTGGTTTTTCATGCTGAATAATATCGTAAATATGCTCCCAGAATACTGGCTCGAAGTATAATTTGTCTGCAGTATCAAAATCCGTAGAAACCGTTTCAGGATTACAATTAATCATGATTGTTTCGTAATCACATTCAGCAGCAGCTAAAACACCATGAACACAACAGTAATCAAACTCAATTCCCTGACCAATTCTATTGGGACCAGAACCAAGCACTATGATTTTCTTTCTATCGCTAACGATACTTTCATTATGAACCGAGACTACTCCATTAGCATCCTCCATATTACTTTCGAAGGTTGAATAATAGTACGGTGTTTTCGCTGTAAACTCAGCTGCACAAGTATCAACTAATTTGTATACCCTTTTGATATCAAATTCTTCTCTCTTTTTATACACCTGACTTTCCAAGCATCGCAGCATATGAGCAATCTGTCTATCACCATATCCTTTTTGCTTAGCTTCTAATAACAAGTCTTTTGTTATCGTATCAATAGTATATTCTGAAATTTCTTTCTCAAGTTTATACAACTCTTCATATTGTCTTAAGAACCACATATCAATCTTAGTGATCTCATGTATACGTGATAAAGGTATTCCTGCTTGAATAGCATCATAGATTACAAAAACACGATCCCAACTTGCAAATTCAAGTTTTTCCATAATCGTATTATAATCTGTATATCCTTTACCATCAGCTCCTAATCCATTTCTTTTGATCTCTAAGGATTGGGTTGCCTTATGCAAAGCTTCCTGGAAAGAACGTCCAATTCCCATAACCTCTCCTACAGCCTTCATTTGAAGACCAAGTGTTCTGTCAGATCCTTCAAACTTATCGAAGTTCCAACGCGGAATTTTTACAATAACATAATCTAATGTAGGCTCAAATAAAGCTGAAGTAGATTTTGTAATTTGGTTGTCTAATTCATCCAACGTATAACCTATAGCTAATTTAGCTGCAATTTTAGCAATTGGATATCCTGTAGCTTTTGATGCTAAAGCTGAAGATCTCGATACACGAGGATTAATTTCAATGGCAATGATTTCTTCTTCGGCATCTGGACTTACAGCAAACTGCACATTACATCCTCCAGCAAATTCGCCAATGCTTCTCATCATCTTAATCGCCATATCTCTCATTTTCTGATATGTTGTATCAGAAAGCGTCATCGCTGGTGCTACAGTAATGGAATCACCTGTATGAATTCCCATTGGATCCATGTTTTCAATAGAACAAATGATGACTACATTATCGTTGTCGTCACGTAATAACTCTAACTCATATTCTTTCCATCCCATCATGGCCTTGTCAATCATCACCTCATGAATGGGAGAAATTTCAAGACCTCTGGATAATAGCTCCTCAAAATCTTCTTC
>JABSPN010000363.1 GCA_013214425.1 Flavobacteriaceae bacterium
GAGAATCATTAAAACGTTGTGTTAAAATGAATGAATTTAGCAGAAATAAGTAGAGGAACGCTTTATGGTTTTTATTGATTACTAAAATGTATAAGTTGTATCAATACAATCATTATAATCTTATCAAAAAATATTAAAAACAAAAGCAACTACATATGTAGTTGCTTTTTACCTCATTTTATCCTGAAAAGACAAAACTAAATTAATCCTTCATTTTGGGACTTAACCAACCGAGTAAATTTTTTTATATGGATTACTTATTTACCATTGAAATACTGTTCATCTTTCATATATGCAGGGCATTGTTTTAGAAGTAAAAGCACTATATTCAAATGAAAAATATGTCTTTGGTTAAAGTAATGTTATTCAATAATTAATTTTTTTATTGTTTTTATTTTATCTGTTTCAATTAATAGGAGATAAATCCCTGTTTGTAAATCAGATGTGCTTATTGGATTGCCGTCATATTCTTCAATGTAATTTATGAGTCTACCATGAATATCGTTTACCTGTATTGACATTTCGGAGGTGATATCGCTCTCAATAATAAATTTATTTGAGGTAGGATTTGGGAAAAGTTTCATTGCGATAGCTTCATTATTTTGTTCCGTACTTAGCAATGTTGGGTTTGAGTTTGAGCAATCAAATATGTCGTTTGTTAACTGAATTCCGGGAAAGTTTGAGCAATCTGCTGTTGCACTAGCCCCTCCGCAGGAAGTATAGAACAAGTCATCAAATGGAGCATTACTTTCAAAACAAATGTTAACTACCTCAGAGGGGTTTGTATATAGCATTCTTATGTGCATTAATGGTTGTGGGATTGCTGTGATGTTATTTGGAGATCCAGATCCAGTACCTATTAATTGTTCAAATGATATAGAAACCCTGCTTTCCGTATCATCATTTTGCATGAAATTATTGTACACAGGAGAACCTGAAAAGTGTTCATCGAGTAAATAATCTCCTCCGTTTATACCATGAGTATAAGCTAGACCTCCACTCCCTGAGATATTTGGGCCGAAAGCGTTTGTATTATAGTTAAGATATAACTGACCACTTCCCAAATAAAATTCGATATTACTTGAAATCATTATGTCTGCTTCATAATAAAATGTAACCCCAGCATCTGGAGAAGTTTGTTGAACATTGGCAAACTCTAAAGTTATGTTTTGAGCTTTTGCTTGAAGACTTATCAGGAATAGGATTAATACTAACGAAATTAATAATAAGGGGGTTCTAAATTGACTATTGTGTTTCATGTTTATCTTGGTTTAAACCAACTGTTTGTTTGTTGATTATGGTTAAAAGCGGATTCCTTAACCTACCTGTTTAGGTAGTCATTTGTGATTTTTTGATTTTGTTTAAGGTTTGTTATCCTTAATTTTATCCATACTCTTCTGATATGGCGAAACAAATTGTGATTGTAATACAAATTTTAGATTGGAGAAAGTCCAAAGGTTACTAATCTAAATATCATCAGGTCTTTGCTTGCAAACTTTTCATTCTATTAGATTTAGATTAAGATTAATGATATCCAAAGTTAATTTAGGCAGCTAAAAATTAATGAGGGGTTAACTTCCGTTTTTTTATATAAAAATATGACATTATTTATAGCAACATTTATTCTTCGTGTATTTAGGTTTCTTATATTTTAATGTGTTGTGATGGTCGATTCCGTTCTCTATTGCAAGACATTGTGTAATTATTTTATATAAATACCATAATCAAAACTGTTCGGGCGATGTTAATTTTATATAGTGAAATAGTTTGATTATGATAAGACATAAAAGCAAGAGCTTGTCTAGATTTTTTTTTCTAGTTTTTATCGCAATACAAGGCTCATCTTTTACTCAAAGTGAAGAAGATATAATTTCTGACAATGAAGTTGAAGTAAGTGTTGAAAGTATTCATAAAGTACTAGTGAAATGGGGAAATGAAAAATTCTCAACTTTTTGCATAGGGACACAACCTGGGCAGAATGACATACATCCAATTATTGAGTTGAATGAAAACGCCAAACATACTAGTGGTTATAGTTTTTTAGAATTACAGAAAAGTGCTCTTTTAAAAAAAAAGGAATTTAATATAGGGGATGTTTTTTATATAACGCTTGACAGCGGTCTTGATTCAGAGTGGGTTTCTGAACCATTGAGATTTAAGTGGGAGAATTTAGGAAATCCAGAGAATGAAATGACACTTCACGTTGAGACAAATTTTGGAGAGCAAGGTTTACCTCCGTTTACAAATGTTCAAAAAAGTGAAATCATGGCCTTTTTCAGGCGCGTTAATCCTATTATTAAAGAATTTTATGGACCTCCATCTAGAACTATTGAAGTAAGTATTATTAATGGAGGTTGTGAAAAAGGAGTAAATATGTTTTTTTCAGGAACAAATCACATACATATGTTCTTTGAGAATGACAAGGCTCAGTATTCTCCTAGGTTAATCATTCACGAACTCATTCACGCTTATCGAGATAATGTCACGCTTACCAATGATAATTTATGGAAATTTGACCCTACTTTAAGTGGTTTTGAAGAAGGAATGGCAGAAGCTATTGCCCTTATCGTGATGAATAAATTTGTAGCATTATATCCTGATTTTTTTAAAGGTGAAGCACATAAAATTTACTGGAATCATGCTTATGGCATGTCTCATGAATGGGAATATGATTTCCAAAACCATCCGCAGTTAAGAAATGTTAAATTCTCCAGTACAGGAAAAAAGTCAGGCAGCGTTTATTTGCGATATGCTATGGCCGCAACAGCTTTTAAAAAGATGTTTATTGAAGATCATCAGGTTTTTAAAAAATTTAACACTGAATACTATAAAAGATTAAATGCAGATTATAGTCTTACTCCTTCCCGAGACTTAATAATTGATATTTTTGAAAAGATAATTCCAACTGTAGAACGAACACCTGTTGCACATTGGATTGATAAACAATATATTCTTGATTGTAATACTGATTTTGAAAAAAAAATCTTTTTGTATTCCAAGTATGTTAACAAAGATTTGTTTCCCATAAATGAAAGTAAAATCTATTTTTTAGAGACTCATCAAAACGGTTCTGAGTTAGCTTGGATGTCTAAAGATTTTGAAGGAAAAGAGGAAACCCAGTCTCAAGACTTTAATTATTTATGGATGCACCAGTTAAATAATATCCCTGGAACATTTAAACTTATTAAGACATGGGATCAACGAATAAAAGATGATTTAGCGATTATAAACAATAATCATTGGTCTATTCATAGTGAGAATCATATAGTGAATCAAAAAAGCAAGATACTCTTGGGGCCTTATCAAGGCCCTAACTTGGTCACTAAAAAAGGATGTAATACGAATGTTAAAGAGCAGAGTAATTATTCTGTATTACCCTATAGAAAAGAACATGTTTT
>JABSPN010000364.1 GCA_013214425.1 Flavobacteriaceae bacterium
TAAGTCAAACTGACCCTGTAATTGTTACTGGAGGCGCTCAAGATAATGGGTCTTCAACATATGATGGAAATACAGGTTTATGGAAAGATTGGTTAGGAGCAGATGGAATGGAAGGTTTTGTAGATAAGGATAATCCGAGTATATTATACGGAACTTCTCAGTTTGGAAATATGTATCGTTCAACAAATACAGGAACAACTTATTCAGGTATTGGCGGTCCTGGTGGAAGCGGAAGTTGGGTAACTCCTTTTGAACAAGATCCTGTAGTGACTAACCGAATATATGTGGGATATGCCAATGTATATCGCTCTAATAATAGCGGTGGATCCTGGACAGCAATTTCCCAAAATTTTGGAGGAAACTTAAATGAATTAAAAATAGCATCATCTAACAATCAAGTGATGTATGCTTCAAGAGGAAGTAATTTATTTAAAACTACAGATGGAGGAGCAACTAACTGGTCTACACTATCGGGTTTTGCTGGTAATATAAACAGTATTGCGATTCACCCAACTGATCCAGATAAAGTTGCGATAGCAACAACTGGAGCTCAAAAGGTTTATGTATCAACAGATGGAGGAGCTAACTGGAATTCATATCTTTATAACCTACCTAATTTTAGTGCCTTAGCTGTTGTTTGGGAAAATAATGGTAACGACGGACTATATGTAGGATTGAATTATGGTGTGTTCTATATAGACAATACATTCCCTGGGGATTGGCAACCATTTAGTAATAACTTACCAAATGTTAGGGTTTCAGAATTAGAAATTAATGAAACGACAAGTAAAATTTATGCAGGTACTTATGGTAGAGGTTTATGGATTTCTGATGCTTATGATCCTTTATTGAGTCTTAACGATAATGTTTTTGAACAATTGACATTATATCCGAATCCGGCGAGTAATACATTAAATATTGATTGGAATACGAGTGATGAGGTTTCAGTTAAAATCTTTGATATTAATGGTAAACAATTGCATTATTCAAAAGGAGTTTCTCTTCTGAATGGATTTGATATCGATACTTCAAGCTACGCTAATGGAGTGTATGTTGTACGAATCAATACTGTTAATGCAGTTACAGTAAGGAAATTGATAATCAATAAATAATCCAAGAGAACTATAAGATAATTAGGAGAGGCGTTTTAACGCCTCTTTTTTGCTTAAAGGCTTTAGTGTAGTATCGTTTTGTTGGTCATACGATATAACTTCATTCGGAGCTACTTTGCCATATTCTCGTAAAGACCAACCAATGGCCTTTTTGATAAAAAACTCATCTGAGTGAGCGTGTTTTAAACATTCCCTGAATAAAATTCCCTGATTGTTTTTTTCTTTATAGCCTAATTGATACAATGTAGCCGAACGATTTAAACAGATATTACGATCATCAGAATAACGATTGACAATACGCAGGATTTGATCTGGATGAACTAGAAGACAATTGTCTAATAAATGTTTTGCAACAGCATCTACAGAACCCCGCCAACTTTGAGTAAATATGAGGTGTTCTATTAATTTGATATCCTCTTTGGTAAACGTTTTAACCAGTAACTTTTGAGACAACTCTTTAGCACAATAATGAAATTCACGTTGAGCTTGATTAAACAACTCGTGTATTAATTCTCACGCTAATGGTTGTATTTCGGATTTATAAGTTTTTAGCATTCTATAAACGGCCCTTATCTAACAGGAGTTTTATTCCATAGATGGGGAACAAATTTTTAAGATAAGCTTCCATAGCTTTTTGCTGTTCGGTATTAGCATGTTTTTAAAAATTTGACCGAAATAATTGAACTAACTCTTCCATGATTAAAATCCACTAGCAAAGTCATCACCTCTTGGATCGGCACCGCCTTCTAAGGTTCCGTCAGGAAGTACTAAAATAGCATCGACTTTACCAATAATAGGCATGCGTTCCTGATTAGTAATATATCCTTTTGCTTCAATGGCTTTAATAATTTCTGCATCAAAACCATTCGGTTCAAAGGCTACAATATCGGGTAACCATTGATGGTGGAACCTTGGAGCGTTAACAGCTTCTTGCATTCCCATATCAAATTGTGTGACATTTAAGATGGTTTGGAATACAGAAGTTATAATGGTAGACCCTCCCGGTGTTCCAACTACCATAAAGAGTTTTCCGTCTTTTTCTACAATAGTGGGCGTCATTGAGCTTAGCATTCTTTTCTTCGGAGCTATAGCATTGGCCTTATTTCCAACCAACCCGTAAAGGTTTGGAACTCCTGGTTTTGCACTAAAGTCATCCATTTCATTATTCAGGAAAAATCCAGCTCCTTTTACCATTACTTTAGAACCAAAATTACTATTCAATGTGGTGGTTACTGATACGGCGTTACCATCTGCATCAACAATTGAGTAGTGGGTTGTTTCCATACTTTCCTGCAGAACTGTAATTTCACCATGCCCAACATCTGAAGATTTAGTGGCTTTTTCTAAAGAGAAATTACTCATTCTATCTTTTAGATATTGATCGTCTAATAATTCATTAAGCGGCACCTGAATAAAATCCGGATCACCTAAGAATTCAGCTCTATCTGCATAAGCTCTTCTTTCTGCCTCGATCATAGTTTGAATCGCTTCAGGAGAATGAAAACCATAGTCTTTTAAAGGTTTGTCTTCAACCATTTTTAATATTTGTGCTAAGCATACACCACCGCTTGATGGGGGAGACATAGAAGTCACTTTGTATTCCTTATAATCAAAGCTGATTGGATCTCTCCATTTCGCTTGATAGGTTTTTAAATCTTCCAGTGTAATAATTCCACCTTGTGCTTGCATTTCATCAACAATATATTCCGCAGTTTTACCTTCATAAAATCCAGCTCTGCCAGAGTCTCTAACGCGAGTCAATGTTTCGGCTAATTCAGGTCTTTTAATGATGTCTCCTTTTTTGAATGCAGAGTCTTTAACAATGTACTCATGTTCATAACGTGTGTGCGCTTTTAATTGCTTTTGAAAATCATTAACATATTTTGCATGATATTCGGTTAAAGGATATCCGTTCTTACTTAATTCAATTGCTGGATTGATTAAATCGGGCAGTGATAATTTCCCAAAACGTTTGTGAGCAGTCAAAATCCCATCGATAGTACCCGGAACACCAACAGATAGTACACCTTTTTCGCTTAAACCTGGAATCACATTTCCCAGACTATCTAAATACATGTCTTTATGTGCAGCTAAAGGCGCTTGTTCTCGATAATCTAAACTACCAATCTCACCATTATTTAGTCGATAGATCATAAATCCACCTCCACCAATATTACCCGCTTTTGGATGCACTACAGCTAAAGCTAACTCAATGGCTACCATGGCATCAAAGGCATTCCCTCCTTTTTTCAAAATATCGGAGCCTATTTTAG
>JABSPN010000365.1 GCA_013214425.1 Flavobacteriaceae bacterium
AGTCATTCCTATATTTGGCTTTTTCTTAAAGGCTTTTATAGTCTCTTTCAGCTTCCTTGAGTGCATTATATCATCTGCATCTAAAAGACTTACGAGATCCCCATTGGTTGCTCTAATTCCAACATTTCTTGATGCTCCCGGTCCAATGTTTTCTTCGTTTCTTATATAATTAACGGAAGGATATCTTCTTAAGGTTTCTTTCAAATCCTCCGTTGAATTGTCATCAACTACTGTAATTGTATAATTTTTATATCTTTGATTTAGACAACTCTTTATTGCACTTGCAAGATATTTCCCGGGATTATAAGCTGGAATTATTATAATATCCTAGTCTATGTCCCAGAGAAATGTGTAATGAAACTTTCCTGAAAATTTCAAGGGAAAACTCTGTCTAGAACTGGAGATATTGCATTTATAAGTTGGGAAAAGAGCTCAAAACGGAAAACTAAGAAAACGGTTTTTGAAAAGTTTAGTTTACAAAAAAGCTTTTAATAAGTAAATTTCTAAATTAAAATGAACCAGCAGCATATGCATCCTGCTTTTCAGGTTCATTCTCTTTATCGATAAATCCTTTCCGGATAGCTCTCAGTTTTTTTCGCCTTGCTAGTCCTACTGCACTTGATTTTCTCTTCGCACTGGAATACAATTATTCAAGAAATAATCTTTAGATATATTCACAATAGCGCACGCGTTTTTGTTTGCAGAAGAAAGCCAAATCATGTTTATTATTACAGCAATATAACACAGATAAACGCCATGATAACATTAATAAATGACACATCTTCCTCTCATTGGAAAAACTACAACATTGACGGCCAGTTGGCAAATGCGACATTCAGCCGACGCTCCTGCATATGCAATTTTTATGACGCCAAATTTAATTGGCGCACCCACATCTCTGTTTGTTTTTCGCGTTTTTCGCGTTTTTAAATTTTTTAGAACTATCGCTATATACGTACTGCGCATGTGCGTGCTTGTTTGCACCTGACAATCATGTGGCGATGTTTTTTTTAATGCAAACGTCTACAATGAAAATGATTTGTCCATTGACAGGGTCGGGACTCGAACTACCACCATTCTCATAACTAACTTCATGCAAGCAGTTTGTCATTGTGCCATACCGCCTCGTTATTTCGAATGGAAGAAATTTGAACATGTTATTCACGTCATGTTGGCGCATGCGCGAGTTAGACTTAGTAAAAATTTCTAATCAACAACACGATCATCTAAAGGAAAAACAACAAAAAACAAGGAATAATTCTTACACAAAAATTGCAATTAATGAGATATAAAATGCCCGCCCCCTGCCCCCTATCTAATCCCCCAGATGCGAGGGTTAGAACATGGTGCACAGATACCAGCTATGGTTCGCTTAATTGCCAAAGCCGCACTTGTAAAAGCGCTTATAGGCCGATACGTTCAGCATGAGCCAAGCTCGGGTCGAATATTTGGTTGTCAATTCCAAATCCATTTATACCTAATCTTAGACAAAGACCTACAGTGTAGCTAAAAATTAACTCACGAAAATTATTTAATTTTCACTTGCTTGAGGTTCGAACTAGTCACCTCGGGATTGCAAGGCGAACACGTTATCCACTGAACTAAGTCAATTGTTGATACATTGAAGCTAAAGATTGTTCACACGGCCTGTAAGGGATCACATTTGGTATCACATTTAAATTAAGTAAATGCATTTCACAATAGATTGGTGAAATGTTGGCAAAATGTTAGCCGAGGCCCTCTCCAGATTGGTTTTCTACTCATGACCTTACGATTAAAAAGCTGAGGACCAAACGACCCAGCTATTGTCAGTTGTTGATGTAGTCAAGCTAAAAATATTCACATGTCCCACACAAAAAAAAATTATTTTGACTTGGCTGGGATTTGAACTCGAAACCTTGGGATTGTCAGTTGTTGATGTAGTCAAGCTAAAAAGATTCACTTGTCCCCCACAAAAAAAAATTATTTTGACTTGGCTGGGATTTGAACTCGAAACCTTGGGATCGCCAAGCGAACACGCTAACCACTAATCTATAGCCAATTTCTGAAAGTGATATCAACATATATATTAATGAATTTAGTATACCTAATAAAACTAAATATGAATTTTTAACACTTCCATTTATTAATCAATATTAAAAAAAGTGTGTAAAAAGAAACTGTCTATAAATTTTTTAGACAATCACTCACAAAATATATTGACACTGACCTAAAAAGTATCAATAAAACTCATTTGTCAATTAATTAACTCATATCAATCGTAGCAATCTACTGAACAATTTCGAATGACTTTAGGCATTTTTTTACTCTAACATGGAGAGACATAAATAATCGAAATCTACATTAAATTTGGAACAATATAAGGCAAAAACATTTTTTATGAAAAAATGTATTTTTAATGGGGATGTACCACCTTAAGGCCGTTAAGGCCGTTAAGGTGGTAATATACCATTAGACTGAGGACGTTTTTAAAACAATTTAAGTGCAACTTTTAAGAGAAAATCTGAAAGATTCGTGATAAAAAAGGAGTTTTTTGCACTTTTGAAAAACTTCATGCATGAGTGAACATGCATAAGTTAACATAATTACGAGAAAAGACCTTCTGCTAGAAACAAAATATCTCCATTACCCTTTGAACTATAGCTCTAAAACTGATAGCACACTTACTGGGTACATTTCTCTATTGCAATAACCAAAAAATCTCCACAAATCCCTTTTAACTATCAAATGACATTGCTTTTACTTTTTTTCTGCATAATTTCCATCCGCGGGGTTACATAAAGCATGCAACAATACAGAAATGTTTAAGAGATTTTAAAATGTTTTTGGTCCATGCACTAGAATACTTCAAACTGCAAGTCCAGTTCAAATTTTAGCATCCTACTGTTAAACTTCATTGAGATATTTAACTTCTCATTCTTATAATAACACGGAAATTAAAAAGCTTAAAAACTCTGTATAAAGTCAAGCCATCAACTTACTTACAATATCTAGGCCTTTAAACCTTCCCAGAGAAGTTGGAATCTAAAAACAGTATACTGAAAATCGGCAAAGAAGTATTTTAAGCAGTTATTTTTTTAATAAATGACATATCTTCCTCTCATTTGAAAAACTACAACATTGATGGCCAGTTGGCAAATGCGAAATTCGGCCGATGCTCCTATATATGCAATTTTTAGGACGCCAAATTTAATTGGCGCACCCACATCTCTGTTTATTTTTGGCGTTTTTGGCGTTTTTTAAAATTTTACAACTATCGCTATATACGTACTGCGCATGTGCGTGCTTGTTTGCACCTGACAATCTTGTGGCGATGTTTTTTTTAATGCAAACGTCTACAATGAAAATGATTTGTCCATTGACAGGGTCGGGACTCGAACTAC
>JABSPN010000366.1 GCA_013214425.1 Flavobacteriaceae bacterium
TATTGTAGGTGAATTAAAAGACTATCCTGAAGCAACTAATTATGTTGAAAGAGAAATAGGAGGGAATGTATATTTTGTAGATTACGATATGGTTCAGGCAGAAATGCTATTCATGGCTAAAGCAGATGATTTTGATGCGAATAAATTAGCGGCTTCCTCTTTATTCAATACCTACTTCGGAAGTGGTTTGTCGTCAATAGTATTTCAGGAGATAAGAGAGTCGAAGTCATTGGCGTATTCAGCATTTGCTTCTTATAGAAATGCCGCTGAAGTAGATCACGCTAATTACATACAGGCTTATATTGGAACACAGGCCAATAAGATGTCTCAAGCTGTTGAAGCCATGATGGAGTTAATGAATAACATGCCCAATGCAGAAGAGCAGTTTATTGCAGCAAAAGAATCGACGCTTAAGAAGTTAGCTGCTCAACGAATTAACAAATCATCTATCTTCTGGAGATATGAAGGTCTTAAAAGAAGAGGTTTGGATAACGACAATAGAGAAGCGATCTATAATGCGATAGAAAAAATGACCTTTGATGATCTTAAAGCATTCTTTGACGAGAACATCAAAGGAAAGGAATATGACATCATGGTAGTCGGGAATAAAAAAGATGTCGATATCAATGCCCTTTCTAGATTAGGAAAAGTTCAGGAATTAGATGTCAACTATCTGTTTAATTATTCAGAATAAATTTTAAAAGAGCGCTTTTTAGCGCTCTTTTTTTATTGAAAAAGACATATATTTGAATTAATAGAAATAAACTAAGTAAATACAAAAAAAATAGATGAAATTATTAGACGGTAAAACAGTTATTATAACCGGAGGTAGTAGAGGAATAGGAAAAGGAATTGCTCAGGTTTTTGCAGATCACGGAGCAAACTTAGCCTTTACATACAGTTCAAGTGAAGGACCAGCTCTAGAATTAGAAAACGAACTCGTTGCCAAAGGAGTTAAAGCTAAAGCTTATAAAAGTAATGCTGCTAGTTTTGAAGAATCTCAAGAGTTGGCTGCCAATGTTTTAGAAGAGTTTGGCACAATTGATGTTCTAATTAATAACGCAGGGATTACCAAAGATAATTTGTTAATGAGAATTTCTGAAGAGGACTTTGATAAAGTAATTGAAGTAAACTTGAAGTCAGTTTTTAATATGACGAAGGCAGTTCAGAGAACGATGCTTAAGCAAAGAAACGGATCTATCATTAACATGAGTTCTGTAGTAGGACTGAAAGGAAATGCTGGACAAACAAATTATGCGGCCTCTAAAGCAGGTATTATAGGGTTCTCTAAATCAGTAGCTCTAGAACTGGGTTCAAGAAATATTAGAAGTAATGTGATTGCTCCTGGATTTATTGAAACAGAAATGACAGACAAGTTAGATCAAGAGGTGGTAAAAGGATGGAGAGCGGCAATTCCTCTGAAAAGAGGAGGAGCACCAGAAGATGTAGCCAATGCATGTGTTTTCCTTGCCAGTGATTTAAGTGCTTATGTAACCGGACAAGTACTTAATGTAGACGGAGGAATGTAAACTTAAATAAATTATGAAAACAACAATTACCTTTTTTTTAATGTTCTTGAGTTTGAACTTAGTGTTGGCTCAAGACGATTGGAAGACTATTAAAGACCTTGAAAAAGGATTTCGAGTCGATTTTCCTGGTGAATCTAAACCTGATATGACCGATGTACCTACAGAAAAAGGTACAGTCAAAATGCATACAAATACTTACACACCCGCTGTATCTTCTGATGACAAGAATGCGATTTACATGACAGCTTATACACAGTATTCTTCTGAAATGTTTGATAATGATTTAAAAAATGTAGAAGAAAAACAGGAAATACTTACCAAAGCAGTAAGCGGTGCTGTAACCAATACAAAGGGAACACTGCTTAGAACAGATAAGTTAGAGTTTAATGGATTTCAGGCAAGGGAATCTGTGATTGAAATTAGCGGCGGTTATGTGATTCAGTCTTTTATGGTTTTAGCTGATCTTAGGTTGTATTTATTACAAGCCATATGCAAAAAAGAAGATATAAATAACGATAAGTATGTGAAATTTATCGGATCATTTGAATTAATTAAAACAGCTGAATAATGATTTTTGTTACTTCAAGCGAAATAAAAGGACGAGAAATAACCGCATCACTAGGCGTGGTTAGAGGCAGTACCGTAAGAGCAAGAAACGTAGGAAGAGATTTGTTTGCAGGGCTTAAGAACTTAGTAGGAGGAGAAATCTCTGAGTATACACAATTGTTAGCTGACGCCAGAGAACAAGCGATTCGACGTATGATTCATGATGCAGAAAGATTAGGTGCTGACGCTATAGTTAATGTGCGTTTTTCAACCTCTCAAGTGATGCAGGGAGCAGCAGAAATGTTAGCTTATGGCACAGCTGTTAAGCTAAAATAATGCTAAGGTTTGTTATAGCTTGTATGCTATTCTTACTATTAGCAATACTATTTTTTTTGATAGTCAGAGTAGTTTGGGCTATTATCAAAAGAATTAAAGAAAAGAAGCAAGAAACATTTGAAAAAAGAAATTATTAAATAATGCAAAGTTCCATTGGGTTAATCATAATTGCTGTTATTGGGGCCTTTGCTTTCGCCTATTTTCAATATTTTTTCAAATCAAAAAAGAACAAGAACAGTTGGCTTTTTGGTATCCTGAGGTTTTGCACTGTTTTTTTACTCTTATTACTGTTAATCAACCCTAAACTAAAACAAACCAGTTATTATACAGAAAAACCAGACCTGCTTATTGTTGCCGATAACTCCAATTCGATTAGTTATTTGAAGAAAACTAATGAAGTAACTACGGTGCTCGACGAACTTCGTAAAAGTGGGTTAGAAGAACAATTTGATTTAGAATACCTGTCATTTGATAATGAGCTAAAGACTAACGATTCGTTAGATTTTAAAGGTGGGCAGTCCAATATCTTCAAGGTTTTTGAAGAGCTAAATGATCTAAAAAGAGGTCAGAATGCTCCTATAGTATTGATTTCAGATGGAAATCAAACTTTTGGTGCAGATTATCTATTTAGTGCTAAAGCCTACAATCAACCCATATATCCAATTGTTATAGGTGATTCCATTCAGCAAGAAGATGTGAAGATTCAGAGTCTGAATGTGAATAAATACTCTTATTTAGATAACCAATTTCCAGTTGAAATAGTTGCGAGTTATTCAGGAAATAACATAGTAACTACCCAGCTAAACATTCAAAATAATGGAAGAACAATTTATAGTGAAAACATTAGTTTTTCTCCTGAATCAACTACCAAGATAATCAATACTAATTTTAGATCTGAGGCTGTTGGTGTTGCCACGTATACTGCTACATTACAAGCTATTGATTCAGAAAAAAACAC
>JABSPN010000367.1 GCA_013214425.1 Flavobacteriaceae bacterium
ACATGGCTGGATAATTATGGCGCCACAGCTGGTTCCCCTTTATCAGCCGGAGAACTAGATTTTTCTGAAAGAGATTTTCAGTTGAATAATACGCGAATAGAAACCAATAGTACTCAATATGAAATTCCATTAACGTATGCGAATGGCTTTTTACTTTACAGGGTACGCGCAGTAGGGGTGTTTTTGGAAGACATAGCGGCACCCTACTATACAACATGGAGTAATTCATCAACAGAAAAGCTTAGCGTATTGAATTGGGATCATGTTGAAATTTTCGCACATGAGGCTAATAAAAACTGGCAATTTCAGGTCTCTTTTGCCGAAGAGGGAAAGAAAAAAGAGGTGATTAGTTATTTCGACGGAACCTTACGAAATCGACAGACTGTTACTAAAATTAATAGCGACAATAACGCTATTGTAGGAGAGGTTATTTACGATAACCAAGGTAGACCAGCCGTTGAGGTATTGCCAGTACCCACAAGTGACGATAACATTAAATATTATCCTGCATTTAATAAAAATGATGCCAGTTCTCCCACACCCTTTACGCATAAAGACTTTGATTGGGACGATCCTTCTGCCGAAGATTGTGAAATCAGTTTGAATAAAATGACCGATGGGGCCAGTTTGTACTATGGTGAGGGATCCTTAGGTTTTCCAGAGTTTTATCAAAATAATGTACCCAATGCCCAGGGATTTCCTTATTCACAAATAGAATATACTGCAGATAATACAGGAAGAATAAAAAGAAAAGGCGGTATAGGGGAAACCCATCAATTGGGATCTGATAATGAAATGAAATACCTATACGGAACACCTACACAACCCGAATTGAATCGATTATTTGGTTATCGGGTTGGAAATGCCTTACACTATAAGAAAAATGTAGTGATTGATCCCAACGGGCAAGTGAGTACCAGTTTTTTAGATCCGCAGGGAAGAACTATTGCCACAGCCTTATCTGGTGATAATCCGCAAAGTCCAGATGAAGATATATTGATTGGCTTGGCAGATGAGGAGGATGCTAGTTTACATGAAAATGTAAGCATTGATGTTTTAGATAAATTATACGAGCTTGATCCAGATACTGCGCTAGACAGAAATGATCTATACGCTACTGGTCGCTTTGGCTTGTTACAGGATGCTTTACAAGTATCGAACGAGTTTTTGGTTACCAAGCCAAGTACAGAATATAGCTTTGATTATCAATTCACATCTGGGTCCTTCACTCCAGAGTTTTGCACTACATCATATCCATTCGTTTATGATTTAAGCATAAGTTTAAAAGATGAATGTGATGTTGAGTATTACCTAGAGGGCCCTGGTCTTGTTTCGGGATCATATACCTATCCTACGTTTTCTTTTATTCCAAAAGTTGGATCCTACACCCTCTATAAAAATCTTCAAATTAATGAGAGTAGTTTTGAAAATGCTACAAATCAATATTTAGCGAGTTTAACAGATGAGAGCTCTGCGTGTTATATTGATCCCTCGGCATTTTCACCAGACACCTCGATTGAAGATTGTTTTGAAACATGTACAGAATGTGAAGATACCCTAGGTCCAATCAGTACTTATGTGCTTACTCAATTGCAACAAACCTACGGTAACACAACGTTTAATGAAGCATCTGGGGCTCAATCTCAAACCTTAGAAGGCCTAACGGTTTATTGGAATGATGTGGATGATGACAACAATCTTGCAGCAATTATAGATTCTGCAGAGGTGTTGTTGTACCTAGGCACCTATACTAGAGAGTGGGAATTAATACGAGCAGAATGTTTATTATTACCGCCTTGTGAAGATACGTTTACGTTGTATCCAGACCCTTATCAACTGTCATCTTGTGATATTTCTAATGTCATGTTATTGGCCGACATGAAGCCAGGTGGCCAATACGGTAATATTGTATTGGAAGAAGTTGAAAATGAGGCCGGCGAAGTTGAACTGGCTATTCTCGATGAGCTGAGTGTTTTTAATGACGATAATTTACTACTCTATACTTATCCGCCATTTCCAACCATATCTTCAGGAAATAATTGGAGAGCACCAAGAAATGTAGACGGATCCAGTTCACATTACAAAAATGGGTTGGGTGCGATCTCAGAAATAGTCGTTACCGCTACTACACTAGAAGATGGGAGTACCGAGTATTTTCCTGAAATACTGGGTACACCAAGTACTGGAACAACCTCTACAGGCGCGTCTTATCTATGGGTGTATCCTGAAAATTTAAAAAACATTACCGACTTTTTAAGTTATTGGGAAGATTCTTGGGCAGAGGCGCTCTTGGTTTACCATCCAGAGCATTGTTATTTAAAATACAGTGAGCTATTATGCGATTTGGTATCAGATGTTGAAATTTACAATCCTTCTATACCTGGTTTCGAGACCATGGAAATTGGTTCGCAAACCTTCGATTCGTACTTAAACTTATTGGATACTTATGATAGCGCAGTAGAAGCGGGATATTTAAATGACTCGGGCTTAAGCTCTGCTTCGGTATTGATCAATGCCGATCCATACTTTGTAAATGATTTAGTGGGCTATGATGATGTTACAAGTATAAGTAACGACAAGCACAAGCAACTCATGCAACAAGCGCATTCTTTGTATGATGAAAGTGATATGACCATGTTTCAGTACGCCATTAATGTCGCTGTTTGTGATGGCTTAACCGCATGTGACACGGTAGCCTTTTCATCACTAACAGCTGCACAAAAAACAATTGCCTGGAAAGCTTATGTGAGTTTTTATCAGAGTATGAAACAACGAATTCAGCATGTATTTTTAAATACATATGCCTATAATTCGGGTTGTTATAATGGCTGCATAGGAGCTGGTGATGACTATGAACTTAGCCCTATTACAGACCCAATTCGGTATTACAACAGAAGCGATATCGATGGGTACATATCGAGTAGTACTGCAGATCAAATATGCGACGGAGATTTAGCGATTTTATACAAAGATAAAACACAGCGTTTTGTACCAATAGATGTCTTTTACGATTCGGGTGCTTCTTATGATGATGTAGTAGACGATTTATCGAGCGATGCGGGTTATGGCTCCTATGTTGGAACGGGAATTTGCCCTTTAGCCACTCATTTAGAGACATTTTTAAATGGATTAGTGACACAAACATCCGATTTAGGATTGTTTATCGACATTGTTAATCCTACTACACCAAGACCCTATAATGCAGGCGGATTTTTTATGCCCGATCTGTACGAAGCCTTTGGGGGTGTAATTGGAGCAACAGAGGAATTATCGTTTAATTCTGTTCCTACAGGAAGTTCATTGGTATTTACGGTAAATGGTCTAGCCACACCGTGTACAAACCCACTTACATTAATATAT
>JABSPN010000368.1 GCA_013214425.1 Flavobacteriaceae bacterium
AAGCTTAATTTGAATTCTATTTTGATGTTTTTATAGCTCTTTACTTTAGTAGATACTTCATCTAATAACTTTTTCGCTTTTGCCGAATCTTGCGCAAAAGCGCTTGATACCGTAGCGAATACTAAAACAAGTATTGTAATTAACTTCTTCATAATCTTAGTTAAATATTATTTTTTTCATTTTCAAAAAACTGTTCCAAAGCTACTAAATCTGGAATTAATACCTGACGAGCTTTACTACCTTCAAACGGACCAACAATACCTGCTGCTTCCAATTGATCTATAATTCTTCCTGCTCTGTTATAACCCAGTTTCAGCTTTCTTTGTAAAAGAGAAGCAGACCCTTGTTGAGCTGTAACAATAACTTCAGCGGCTTCAGGGAACAATTTATCCCTATCTGATACATTATTATCAAGAGTTGTGCCACTTTCCTCACCAACATACTCGGGTAAAATATGGGCATCTGGATAAGCTTTTTGAGCTCCGATAAAGTCTGTTATTTTTTCAACTTCAGGAGTGTCAACAAAGGCACATTGTATACGAATCAGATCGTTTCCTTGCGTATACAGCATATCACCACGACCAATTAACTGGTCGGCTCCTGAATTATCTAATATGGTTCTTGAGTCGATCTTAGACATTACTCTAAATGCTACTCTGGCAGGGAAGTTGGCCTTAATCATACCCGTAATAACATTCACAGATGGTCTTTGCGTAGCGATAATTAAGTGAATACCAACGGCTCTTGCTAACTGTGCTAAACGGGCAATGGGAGTTTCTACTTCTTTACCAGCCGTCATAATCAAGTCGGCAAATTCATCTACAACCAATACGATATAAGGTAAAAACTTGTGACCGTCATTGGGATTCAGTTTACGCTCTTTAAATTTCTTATTGTACTCTACCAAGTTACGACACATGGCATTTTTAAGCATCTCATAGCGATTATCCATTTCAATACAAAGTGAATTCAGGGTATTGATTACTTTGGAATTATCAGTAATGATGGCTTCATCTGTATCAGGTAATTTAGCGAGATAATGTCTTTCAATTTTATTGAAAAGTGTTAATTCTACCTTTTTGGGATCGACTAATACGAACTTAACTTCCGCTGGATATTTTTTATATAGGATAGAAGTTAGAATACAGTTTAATCCTACAGATTTACCTTGACCAGTTGCACCAGCCATTAATAAGTGAGGCATTTTAGCCAAATCAACCACCATGGTTTCATTGCTAATGGTTTTACCAAAGGCTATAGGTAACTGCATTTCTGCTTCCTGAAACTTTTTAGAAGCGATGGCAGAACGCATGGAAACGATACGCGGATTTTTATTGGGTACTTCAATACCAATAGTTCCTTTACCAGGCATAGGCGCTATAATACGAATTCCTAATGCTGCTAAAGAAAGTGCGATATCGTCTTCTAAGTTTTTAATTTTTGAAATACGAACACCAGCTTCTGGAACAATTTCATATAAGGTTACCGTTGGTCCAACAGTCGCTTTGATATTAGCAATTTCAATTTTATAGTTTTTAAGGGTGTTAACAATCTGATTTTTGTTTTCCTCAAGTTCTTCTGGATTTATGGTAATTCCTCCTGAAGAGTAATCTTTTAATAATTCTAGAGTAGGGAACTGGTAGTTGCTCAACTCTAACTTTGGATCAAATTCTCCAAAATCTTCAACGAGTTTATTGGCTAGGTTTTCAACTTCTGTAGTTTCTTCTACTGCCGCTTCAACCTTCATCGATAAGTCATCTGAATCTGAAGTAATAACAATCTCTTCTTGTTTTTGCTCCGGAGTGATTTCAGGAGTAGATTCAGGCTTTACATCAACTATTTCTGGTTGTGGAATTTCCTCAGCTTGTTTTTCAGTAGTATCAAAACTAAACGCTGTAGTGATCTCGGTATTTTCTGGTATTTCTTCTGAAGGTGACTTAGAAGTATTTTCTTCAGGAGTAAAATCTTGTATTACATCTTCTTTGGTTTTCTTGAAGAAGGAAGTTATTTTTTCAGGAGTTAACTGAAGCCTTAAAACAGCATAAATGACAAATCCGAAGATTAGTAATAAAAGCGTACCTGTTTTTCCAATATAATCTTGTAAGAAATCATTGGCCTCATATCCTATCGTACCAGAAAGCAAAGAAGCTTCACTGTTAAAGAAACCAAGTAAAGTAGCAATCCAGGTTGCGATTAAAATCCCCCAGAACCATCTTTTCTTAAGGTTGGTTTTACTAGACTCTAATAAGTAACTTAAACCAGTTAGCATGATTAAAAAAGCAAAGATCATGGAGGCTATACCAAACCCTTTATAAATGAATAAATGACTTACAGAAGCTCCAAATTTACTGAGCAAGTTTTTAGTCTCAGCATTGCGATCTATAAATTCTACCAAGGTACTTTGATCAGATTTCCAGGTAAAGAAATAGGAGGAAAAAGACACCAATAAGGCTAAACCAAGCAAGATTAGAAGACTTCCAAAAATTATTCTTTGTTGTCGATTAAAGTCAAATTTAGGTAGTTTGAATCTGGTTTTCTTTTTTGAGCTACTTGCTTTCTTTTTTTTAGCCATTAATAGGTGTTAACTCTAACAAAAATACAAATTTTACAAGCCTATACAAGTGACTTAGATTAAAGTTATAAAAAAGCTGTTTAACTAAATAAAATCAGCACTTTTGGAGTGTAGATAATTAACCCGATAATACTAGCGATGGTAGCGGCAAAAAACACAGCGCCAGCAGCAATGTCTTTGATGAGTCCAATTTTGGAATGGAAATCAGGATGTATAAAGTCGGCAATTTCTTCAACTGCAGAATTAACTCCTTCAATTCCCATGACTAATCCGATAGCCAATAATTGTAATATCCACTCAGTATTAGAGATATTAAAATAAAAGCCAACACCAGTCATCACAAGAGCAATAAAAAATTGTACTTTAATACTTGCTTCGTTTTTAAGCAAAATATAAGCACCCTTTGCTGCGTATTTGAATCCTTTAATTCTTTTGATGATAAAGTTGGTCATAGGCGACTATGCAGAAATTAATATCCACTCAAATTAAGTTAATTAATATGGCTTTACGAAATGTTAGTTATTAAAATTATCATAATATTCAGACTTATGGAGGCTTAAATTATTTTTGGATAGTGCATATTAGTTTTGCGCTAAATACTCAGCCGTAGCTTCATGGTTAGGAGCCATTCCTTCTTTTCCTTTGTTCCAGTTTGCTGGACAAACTTCACCATTTTCTTCAACGAATTGTAAAGCATCAACCATTCTTATTGCTTCATCAACGTTTCTACCTAATGGTAAATCGTTTACGATTTGGTGACGTACAACACCTTCTTTG
>JABSPN010000369.1 GCA_013214425.1 Flavobacteriaceae bacterium
TCACACCTCCTAAAACCTGGCTATTTTCTCCAATATTGATTTCCATCAATTCATCCTCATCACCATCAATAAATAGGCTCGAAGGATATTTTAAAACACTATTTTTTCTTAATTCGATTCGTTTAGAAGCATAAACTTGTGCATTTCCGGAGAACCCTTCTTCAAAAATCACCACAGGAGCATCTATGACAATGTTTTCTATCGTATTGGAGTTTTTGATGATTAAAGTGTCCAAACTTTTAAGGACGATATTCCCTTCTAATGTCATGTTACTTATTACGGGTCTACCAGTCGAATCAATTTTTAAAGTGGTTTTAGTAAACGGGTTCGTAACGGTCTTTTGTTCGCTGAACTCAGCTATTTTTTTGTCGATGGTTTGTTCTTCAAAAAAAACTTCTTCTTTAAGGCGCGGAAGCGTTTTAGACGAGACTAGTCGAGTTCCGTCTAATAATACTGGAGCTCTTTTCCCAACATTGCTGATATTGCCTCTTTTAATTCCTGAACGTGGTAATTTTGCATCTCCTTTTATGGTAGCTAAACCTACCATATTAAGAGGTTTGTCGTAATCGGTTAAGTATAGCGCTAAATTATCGTCTACTTGTTTTTCACCTAATAGATAAGCTTTGGTAATGGAGTCATTTTTAAAGAACGTCGAAACAATACCTACTTTATAAACCCCCCAGTTTTTCATCTTTCCAGTCGAATAGATTCCATTGCTGAGTACATCAATGGCTTTACTGGAGTTGTTGAGGTTAGTTCCGAAGTCTTTTAAAAAATAATCGGTTGCTGAGCTATGTGTCGTCAGTAATTCTCCTGCAATAAAACTTCTCTCCTGAAGTAATCTAGAGTTACTTTGCAATAGCAAAAACATCCCGAGGAAAAGCCCCAGAACCAAACTGATAATAATCGCATATGCCATTGCTCCTGCCTTTAACATGATTATTCGCTAATTTGCTCTTTCTTCTTTTTTTTCTTGAAAACCTTTTGAAATAAACCTGTTTTAGTAGAGTCTTTTTCCTTAGGTTTTGTTTCAATTCTAACTTTACCACTTCTGAAATGGAGTGTATCCCCTTTTTCTGTATCAACCCAGGGACCTTCTTTGATGTTTTTTACATAACGACCTCTGGTTAATAATTTTCCGTCTTCATTATACGTGATCATGATGCCATCTTTGGTTCCTTTTTTCCAGCTGGTAATACTTTTTAACTTTCCGTTTTCAAACCAGGATTTCCATACACCGTGTTTAAGTCCTCTTTTGAATTCACCCTTTTCAGCTAGATTATTAGTTATATAATATTTGGTGTAATCTCCGGTGAGAAGACTTCCAGAATAACCGCCAACAGAATTGGATATTCGTTGAGATTTATACCAGTAATAGGTTTTAAGGTGAACCGGATTTAAATCTTCTTCTGTAAGTTGAAATTGATGTTTGTAATTATCATAGGTAACATAACGTCTCATATAAATCTCATCATCTAATTTATAGGAGTTGCAACCCAATAATAGTATTCCACAAAGTATACCCAAAAAAGTTTTCATAAATTGGTGTCAATTAATAGTTCAGCTACTTTTAAAGTAGTTTAATTTTTAAAATATAAGCTTAGTAATGTTCTGGAAATGTTTAGTTCAATGCTACTTTCATTTCATCGTTGATTTCCCTCTTGTTGTTTGCTAGCTTATCAATCTTATTTTCATAATAATCCATGGTTAAATCACGTTCTCTCCTTTGAAAGGATTTGAAAGAATTTAATTTGTCCATTTCATATGCATATTCTTGTTTGTACCATTCTGTATGTCTTTGATTACTGAATTTATCTAAACGGGCATACATTGTCTTTTTATATTCTTGAAGCTCTTTGAGTTGTTTTTTCTCAAGCTCAAGAATTGCATCATTCAATTGTGCTTCGATCTTGTTTTGTTTTTTCGTTATCGCAATATATTCCTGTTTTAAACTCTTGTTAGTTTTTCCGCTTTGAGCCGATAAAACTATAGTCCCGAATAAAAAGGCGATGATAAGATACTTTACTGCTTTCATAGATTTTTTTGTTTATTAGTTCTTCAAAAGTAATAATATTACCTCTTTAGAACAAAAATGTTCCAATTATAATGTCAGAACTATTGTAATTGAATTGTTTTTTGTTTGTGATTCTTGCTTAATCAAATATATGAAATTGACAACTCGGAAATGAATAGTGAAGGTTATTGAGCCATTGATAATGTATATTCAGTAATATTAAATTTATTTTCGTTAATTCATATGATTGAATCAATGAGGGTTGGAAATTATTAAAAGAAAACAAGACCGGCTTTTCCGTTTTTTTATATCTTGCAGTATAACCAATCATAACCCAAATGGAAACAACTAAACAAGCCATGCTTGATAGGGTCAAACTACCCCTTACATTTGATGTTCAAAAAATGGCTGAAGAAGTTCAGGCATTAAATTTAGAGCGTTTTGTTTATTACGATGTGCAACCTTTGCGTTCTCCAGCGCATTTTGTAGATCCTTCTTTACCTTTGCCACCTCCAGCTGATGATTATGCTGACGGGTCATGGACAGATTGGAAGAACACAATTTTGCTAGAAAAGCTGCCATATATTCACGAAATAATGAAAGGCTTTCAGGAACATACCAAAGTCAATTTGGTGAGATTGCTGAGGTTGTCTCCGGGAGCTGTTGTAAAAGAGCACACAGATCCTACGTTAGGGCTTCATATTGAAAAGTCTGTTGTTAGACTAACCATTCCAATATTGACGAATGATGAAACAGTGTTTTATTTAAATAGAAAACCCGTTGATATGAAGCCAGGACAATGTTGGTATTTACGATTAACAGATCCGCATATGATAGAAAATCACGGAGCAACAGAACGCATTAATCTAACGTTAGACATGATTCCTAACGATTGGGTGAGAAGTCTCATTAAAAATTAGTTCGGTTATAGAAGAAATGTTATTATTTTGGTTAGTAATGGCAGTAAAAAATGGTTGTTTAATAAGTTGAATTTTGGGGCAAGAGTTTAGATTTTAAAAGTTATCACGGGTCTTTTAGCGTGATTAACCAAGTCTTCGCTTTTACTTCCATTAAAGAAATGTGAGATTCCTCTTTTTCCGTGAGTACTCACTCCAATAATATCAGCGTTTATAGATTTAGCATAGTTTAGAATACCTTTTTCTATGTTGATGTCGTTGTAGATTTCAATACTGTAATTAGAAAAATCAAAGGATTACGCCACAAAAGTTATCGAGCAGAGTAACGGGCTTGAAACAACAAAATCCATATCACAAGCTTATTTATCATTATTTCTAATAGCTGAACAAAACAAAGACTATGCGCAAGCACTT
>JABSPN010000037.1 GCA_013214425.1 Flavobacteriaceae bacterium
ACTATGCTCCATGGCATGTGAAAAAGGACCATGACCAATATCATGTAATAAATGGGCAATTAATAAGGCTTGATCGTCTTCTTCGGTAATAGTAACATTTTTAAATCGTAAAACCCTAATGGCTTTTTGCATTAAATGCATACAACCTAAAGCATGATGAAAACGAGTGTGGTGTGCTCCTGGATAAACTAAATACGAAACCCCCATCTGCGTAATCCTTCTTAAACGCTGAAAATAAGGGTGTTCTATTATATCAAAAATAAGTTCGTTAGGAATTGTAATAAAACCGTATATGGGATCGTTTAAAATCTTAAGTTTGTTATAACTTTTCAAAAGTAATTTATAATTTTATCCTACAAATATAATCATATGAATAATATCAAAATTCTCTGGGTTGACGATGAAATAGATTTATTGAAGCCTCACATTCTTTTTCTAGAAAAAAAGAACTATGAAATCACAACCTGTTTGAGTGGAACTGAAGCACTCGAGGAAATTAAAAACACCAATTTTGATATTGTTTTCCTAGATGAGAATATGCCTGGAATTACTGGTATTGAAACACTTGCTGAAATTAAAGAAATGAACCATAGCCTTCCAGTAGTAATGATTACTAAAAGTGAGGAAGAATATATTATGGAGGAAGCTATCGGTTCTAAAATAGCGGATTATCTTATTAAGCCGGTAAACCCTAATCAAATATTATTAAGCTTAAAAAAGAATTTAGATCACAACAGACTTGTTTCTGAAAAGACTACTTCAAATTACCAACAAGAATTTAGAAAGATCGCTATGGATCTCTCGATGGTGAATTCTTGGGAAGAATGGAGTGAATTGTACCAAAAGCTGATTTATTGGGAATTAGAATTAGAAAATATTGAAGATTCCAGCATGTTTGAAATTCTTGAAACTCAAAAAATTGAGGCCAATCATGAGTTTTGCAAATTCATTGACAAGAACTATAACAGTTGGTTTGAAGACGAGAACAATCCAATCATGTCTCATACACTTTTTAAGGATTTAATCGCTCCTGAAATCTCAAAAGAAAAACCAACTTTATTAGTAGTAGTTGATAATCTTAGATATGATCAGTGGAAAGCTTTTGAACCAGCTGTAAGTAATTATTATAAAAAGAATAGAGAAACACCTTTTTACAGTATACTGCCTACCGCAACTCAATATGCAAGAAATGCCATATTCTCTGGGCTTATGCCTTCAGAAATGGAAAAACTACATCCGAATTATTGGAAAAATGACACAGACGAAGGTGGCAAAAACTTATACGAGAATGAATTCCTACAAGCGCAATTAAAGCGCTTAGGATTAAATATCAGTAGTAAATATTACAAAGTCAGCAATCTTAATTTCGGAAAAAAACTTGCCGATAATTTCAAGTCAAACAAGTCAAATGACCTCACAGTTATTGTTTACAATTTTGTGGACATGATTTCTCATGCTAAAACCGACATGGAAGTTATTAAAGAACTAGCATCAACCGATAAAGCCTACCGTTCGTTAACAAAAAGCTGGTTTGAAAATTCTCCACTCTATGATATCATTCAACAAGCAAGTGATTTAGGTTTTAAATTGATCATCACAACTGATCATGGAACCATTAACGTGAAAAACCCATCTAAGGTTATAGGGGACAAAAACACGAGTCTTAATCTTAGGTATAAAACCGGCAAAAGCTTAACTTACAACGAAAAAGAAGTGTTAGTTGCTAAAAATCCAAAAAGTGTACATTTACCCACTATCAATATGAGTAGCTCTTTTATTTTTGCCAAAAGCGATATGTTTTTTGCCTATCCAAATAACTACAATCACTACGTGAGCTACTATAAAAACACGTATCAGCATGGAGGCGTTTCATTAGAAGAAATGATAATTCCTTTTGTTGTTTTAGACCCGAAATAATGGAGATAACTTATTCGCTAGAAGAAATTGATCTCGTTGCAGAGAAACTGTTAGACTTCAGTCAAACCAAAACACTGTTATTTTATGGTGAAATGGGTGTTGGCAAAACCACTTTAATAAAAGTTCTCTGCAAAAAGCTTGGTGTTACTGATTCCATCTCAAGTCCTACTTTCTCTTTGGTTAATCAATACCTAGGAAAAGAATCAAACGTTTTTCACTTTGATTTTTATAGAATCGAAGACGAAGAAGAGGTATATGACATTGGTTTTGAAGATTATCTTTCATCTAATAGCTGGATTTTAATTGAATGGCCTGAAAAAATCCCGAACTTAATCCCTCTCAGCCACAACAAAATCTCTATTTCAAAAAATGATGAACAAAAAAGAACTATCTTAATTGAATAATTTTTTGTTTTTTTTAACAAAATAGCTGAAATTTGAGTGTGTAGACAGAGATAAGTAATGGAGAAACCACTATCGCCTTTTTCAAAACAACAATTACTTCCACAGGAAGAGATGTTGGAAATAGCCAAGACAAAAGGAAACCTTTTTATTGGTATACCCAAAGAAACTAAATATCAAGAAAAAAGAGTTTGCTTAACTCCCGATGCTGTTGGAGCCTTGACATCGCATGGACATCGTGTTCTCATTGAGGCCGGAGCTGGTGAAGGAGCTAACTTCCAAGACAAAGAATATAGCGAGGCGGGCGCTGAAGTGACCAATGACACCAAGAAAGTTTTTTCATGTCCTTTAATCCTGAAGGTCGAACCACCTTCTTTAGATGAATTGGAGCATATCAATCCACAAACGATTATCATCTCTGCACTACAATTAAAGACTCAAACCAAAAAGTATTTCGAAATACTTGCCTCTAAACACATTACTGCTTTAGCTTTCGAATTTATTAAAGATGAATCTGGTTCCTACCCTGCCGTTAGAGCATTTAGTGAAATTGCCGGAACTGCATCGATCTTAATTGCTGCTGAATTACTTAATAATATTGATGGTGGTAACGGATTAATGCTTGGTAATATTAGCGGTGTACAACCTGTTGAAGTGGTTGTTTTAGGAGCTGGGACTGTTAGTGAATTCGCAGTAAGATCTGCCCTAGGCCTAGGAGCTAACGTTAGAATTTTCGATAATTCAATTTCAAAACTACGCTCCTTACAAACTAATTTAGGAAGACCTCTTTCTACCTCCACGATTCAGCCTAAAATTTTACTCAAAGCTTTAAAGCGTTGTGATGTAGTTATTGGATCAGTAAGAGGGGAAAACAGAGCGCCTATTATTGTTTCCGAAGAGATGATCAAAGAAATGAAAGATGGTGCTGTAGCAATTGATGTTAGTATCGATATGGGAGGATGTTTTGAAACCTCAGAAATTACCACTCATGACCATCCTACTTTTGAAAAACATGGAGTCATACACTACTGTGTACCTAATATCCCTTCGAGATACTCTAGAACAGCTTCAATTTCTATAAGTAATATCTTTACACCGTATTTAGTCAAAATCGCTGAAGAAGGAGGTATTGAAACTGCTCTGAGATTTGATAGAGGACTTAAAAACGGACTTTATTTTTATCATGGAGTGCTAACCAGTAAATCTGTAGCCAAGTGGTTTGACTTACCTTATAATGATGTAAACTTATTAATATTTTAATTTTCTAATGGCTAAACGAATCATCTATTTTAGTATCGGACTTGCTTTCGGAATTGTATTCTTAGTATTCTTTTTTAAAGGCAAAGGAACTGAGTTTTGCTATTTACCCAATTGTAGAGTTCTGAAAGATATCAGAAAGAAAGAACTGACTGTAGACGAAAAAGCACTTTCTGAAGTTAAGCTATCGGCGTCAGAGCTTGATGCGTTACTTGATGAAGCCAAAAATGATGGTGACATCAATTTTTCCATGAGTGATACTGAATCAAGTCCGTGTAAAACTTACGTAATCACAACCGAAAAGCATTTTGTTACCATAAAAAATTGCAAGAAAACTGCTGTAGTAGAAAAAATAATAGCACGATAAAAAGCTGTGATCACTCACAGCTTTTTATTTTATTATCTTTTCATAACATTAGTCGCAGTTCTCTTGGAGCGTCATCGATCCGTAGAAACCATTTTTGCCAGTTATAACGTACTCATCCCAATAATTACTTGAAATATTGTCCAACAATACGTTTGGATAATCGGTCATTGAAATGTGCCCTGAAGCATCTGCTCCACCTAATTGCATACTTTCAGTCATATCAATAACTAATTTTGTTAAGCCCCAACCATCGGTCCCTTGTAGCTTAACTAAAGAACCATTTGGAACCAATCTAATCCAACACGGCGGATAGTTAGTTGTAACTTCTAATAGAAAATAATCTGTTTTCCCCTCTTTAAAATCGTTTTTGTTTGGGTTATCTAAACGCTTAGTATACTGAAAGTTACCTCGATTTGTATAAAATTTAACTTTCGAATAAACTGGAGCATCTGTACCATAATTATTGGTACTACTTGTCTTTGTTGTGATTCGATATCTAAATTTATTGACCCATGCTTCTTGAGGTTGACTTGCCAGGTAATCTGCTGTAGCTCTTTCAAAAGTCGCTAAAGCATCTTCCTCACTTATATTCTCATCAAAACTCATGTGAAGTGCAATTTCGACGTCTTCAGATTCGACGATTTCTCCTTCTTTATCACTATTACCAGTGTTACTAATAAACTGTTCTGCATCACTTTGAAGGTTCGCTTCTACGAGCTCTTCTTTATCACATGAGATGATTGCTAAAGTTAATAATAAGACTAAAAAATTTACTTTTTTCATTGTTGTTGTTTTCGTTTGATTTAATAAATATTGATTGAGATAGGAGTTAATTATCTAGAATTTTAATCCCATGTCTTAATTCTGGTACAAACATAGAACTGAAAGCTAAACAAGAGGTTTAGAACTAATAATTGGACGGTTTGAATTGATGATTGAATATTTTAAATTCGTTTAAGGACAAACCTTACCCGTATTGATTTTCCGTAGTAATTAAAAACAGTAAGCAAAGTTGGTTCTTTTAATGTAAAGTAGTAGTAGTTTTACCTCTAAACACAAACAGAAAACCATAAAAAAAGCACACTTAAAAGTATGCTTTGAATTCATTTTTTGATATCGTTTAAATTTTCCTCCTCTTTCTTTCTTGTTTGATCAAATCTAACTCTCTACTCGTTTGTCCTGCAACTGAGGTATTTTCTTCTGCCCTTCTAATCAAATAAGGCATCACATCTCTAACAGGTCCAAAAGGCAAGTACTTCGCTACATTATATCCATTAGCAGATAAATTATAACTTATATGATCACTCATTCCGTATAATTGACCAAACCAAATATTCGAGTTATTTCTCAAAATATCTTTAGATTCCATTATTTGGATAATTAATGCTGAACTCTCTTCATTATGTGTTCCCGCAAAAAGAGAAAACTTGTCCAGGTTATCCAGCATATAGCGAACTCCAGCATCGAAATTTTCATCTGTAGCTTGTTTGGATTCACATATAGGAGATTTATAACCTTTTTCTTCAGCTCTAAAGTTTTCTTTTTCCATATAAGCACCTCTTACCAGCTTAAGTCCAACATAGAAATTCCCTTCTATTGCTTTTTGATGTAATACTTTTAGATAATCCATTCTATCCCATCTGTATAATTGAAGCGTATTAAACACAATAGCCTTTTCGGTATTATACTTTTTCATCATATCTTCTATTAATGCATCTGCAGCATCTTGCATCCAACTTTCTTCTCCATCAATCAATAAACGCACATCCATTTCCTTGGCTTTAGCACAAACTTTATCAAAACGTGCTACAACTCGACCCCATTCTTCTTGCTCCTTAGCAGTAAGTTCTTTACCCTCTCCTAACTTCTCATACAAATAAAACCTTCCAAAACCTGTTGGTTTAAATACTGCAAACGGAATCGCCTGTCTTTCTTTAACAAAATCAAATAACTTAATTGTTTTCTCTAAAGCCGCATCAAACTGTTCTTCTGCTTCTTTACCTTCTACTGAATAATCTAAAACACTACACACACCTTTAGAAAACATTTTATTTACCACTGGCATACAATCTTCTTCGGTAACACCTCCACAAAAATGATCAAACACCGTAGACCTTATGAGCCCGTCAACTGGCAAATGTGCTTTTATGGCAAAATTAGTCACAGCGGTACCAATACGAACTAAAGGCTCATTGGCAATCATTTTAAACAAGAAATATGCTCTTTCTAATTCAGAATCTGTTTTAAGAGCAAAGGCTTTTTCGGTATCGTCAAATAATCTCATTATTACTAAATCACAAATTTTGGTTAACAAATATAGTCTTTGAACTTAAATTTTTGACTTAATTTGCATCAAATTTCAATCGAATGCAGTCAATAAAATCTGGAAGCTCAACTGTTTACTTTAACACTGAATGTTATTCAGCGTTAAACCAACAAATTGCAACTAACAATTACTCGAATATCTTCATTCTTGTAGACAGCAACACACATGAATTTTGCATTCCTTATTTTATGGGTACGCTTGAAACTGATTTACAAACTGAAATCATAGAGATTCAAGCAGGTGAAATTCATAAAACAATCGAAACCTGTTCAGGTGTATGGAATGTAATGTCTGAACTAAACGGTGATCGAAAATCAATACTAATCAACCTGGGGGGTGGGGTTATTACTGATTTAGGTGGATTTGTAGCTTCTTGTTTTAAGCGAGGTATTGATTTTGTCAACATTCCTACCACCCTATTAGCTATGGTTGACGCATCTGTAGGAGGTAAAAACGGTGTAGACCTTGGGAGTTTAAAAAATCAAATTGGTGTGATTAACCTTCCTGAATTAGTCTTAATTGACACAACATATTTAGACACCCTTCCTGCTGAGCAAATGCGATCTGGTCTTGCTGAAATGTTGAAACATGGGCTAATTCAAGATAAAGCCTATTGGGACAAAATGAAAGATTTATCTTCCTTAACTCTGGAGGATTTAGATCAACTTATCTACGAATCTGTCTTAATCAAAAATAAAGTTGTACTGGAAGACCCTACAGAAAAAGGAATGAGAAAGACCTTAAATTTCGGACATACATTAGGTCATGCTATAGAATCTTATTTTCTAGAGAATACGGAAAAACAAGACCTTCTTCATGGTGAAGCGGTTGCTATTGGGATGATTCTAGCCTGTTATATATCGAACAACCTGACAGATTTCCCAAGTGAAGCCCTACAAGAAGTTTCGGAGGTCATCATTAAAAACTTTAATAAAAAAAACATACTAGATACTGATTATTCGCATATTATCGAATTAATGAAATACGATAAAAAGAATACTCATGGTAAAATCAATTTCGTGCTCCTTAGTAAGATTGGGTCTACCGTAATTGATCAATCAGTACCTAATGAGCTTATCATAAAGGCTTTTGATTACTACAACAGCTTATAAATAACGTTCCTGAAGTACTTTCAGATGATGTTTTTCATGCCCAAGTATCATAAATCCTAAAGCTCGAACACTCATAGCACTTCCACTAGCCTTACCCATAGTTAGTAAGTCATCATCAGAAAAACTTTTAAACAGTGAGATTGTCGCCTGTCTTACAGCGCTATATTCTTCCAATAATGAATCTAGAGATCTTGACAAGACATTCGCATTAATCACATACTGATCCTGATCAAAACCAGGTAAATCAATTGTTTCTTTTCTAGCAAATCGCAAGGCTCGGTAGGAAAATATTCGTTCTACATCAATTAAATGATTTAAAATCTCTTTTACTGTCCACTTCCCTTCTTCATAAGCATAGTCATACTTATCTTCAGGAATAGCCTTATAAAAATTTATTAAATACTTTTTAGTACTGTCAAAAGCTTCTAATAAACTTAAATCAGTACTAGTTTCTATAAAACACTGGTAATAAGGATTGTACTCTTCAGGCTTTACGTCTGTTATTTTCATAATTCAGAAAACTAGTTTAATCAGTATTTAAAACTCATTAAATATTTTCTTCATTAGACGTTTTTTGTCGTTAATACTTTCTTCTAAAGATACCATCGTCTCCGTTCTATACACGCCTTCAATTTCATCGATCATAAAAATCACTTCCTTGGCGTGATGTGTATCTCTGGCTCTTATCTTACAGAAAATATTAAATTTACCTGTAGTTACGTGAGCTACAGTAACATAAGGGATTTCATTAATACGTTCGATTACAAATTTTGTTTGAGAAGTACTTTGCAGAAAAATTCCCACATAGGCTATGAAAGCATATCCTAGTTTTTCATAGTCTACAGATAATGTTGAGCCAGTTACGATACCCGCTTCTTCCATCTTCTTCACCCTTACATGCACTGTACCTGCAGAAATAAGTAATTTCTTTGCGATATCAGTAAAAGGTGTTCTCGTGTTTTGAATTAACATATCGAGAATCTGATGATCAATTTCATCCAATTTAAATTTAGCCATTGTTAAGTAGGTTTAGTCTACGAATTTAACATTTTTTTTAAATTATCTATATTTTTCGAGCGTTTTTTAGACCTTTCATTACATTTTTATTATCAAAATTCAAATATTGCAAGACATTTTGCAATTCAATATTAGAAGATAGTTCAGGAAAAAATTGTTTGTTTTCGCAATCAAATTCTTTATGACCAAATATAATTTTATTTGATCCGATACCAGTGAGCTTAGGTATGAACTGTATTGTTTCATCGATTAATCTCTCCTCATACTGAACAGTTAAGTTATTAATCCCTTCCTTTAAGCCCACATTCTTGAATAAAATATCACAAAATAACTTGTTATTCTCTGGAATATCAAAGTAGGCTTCATATCCCAAGTCCTCACCTGCTCTTCTAAAAACACTTCTAACCGCTTCCAGCAAGGAATAAAAGAATAGTTCTCTTGTTGTCTCTCTCTCATAATCATCTGGATAATGTCCTGCTTCAAAAAGAACTGTAGGAACATTTAAAGACTGAAATGTATCACCAACACAATTAATATTGAATCCATCATCGTATCTCCCAACAGATCCTGGTATTTTAGTCTGCAGCATCATACTAATATCAGCAATAATGCTCATACTAACCTTCCGGCTATCTGTCACTTCCTTTTCCGGGTTTTGAGAAGGGGTCAAAAAAGATAAAATTGAGCTCTTTGGTTTGTTTCCTGCACTAAAAATGGTACGTTGACCATGTAAATTAAAGCAATAATGAGGCTGAAACTCGTCAAAAAGCTGCCTCAACACCCTACTTTCTGGCTGATTTAAATGCTGAGCATCTCTATTTAAATCAACATTATTAGCATTTAAGCGCGTATAAGCGAAAGCTCCGTCTGGATTCAAAATAGGAATAAAAAGTAGTTTAAATTGATTCAAAAACTCTTTTACTTCGTTTGTATTGGATTGTAAATAATGAAAAAAATCGAATAAAGCTTTCGTAGATGTCGATTCATTTCCATGCATCTGAGACCAAAATAAGAGTCTAGTTTTACCTGTTCCGATTGCATAAGAAATGATCTCATTTCCTTTAACTGACTCACCAATTTTTTTTATCGTAAATAAGTCAAATTCGTTTTCGAGTGGTTTGATCATATCAGGAGTAATATATCTTCCTGACAATTTTCTTTCTTTTAATTCTGAATAATTTTCAAGGCACATTGTTAAATTGAGTAAATGCTACTTGTTTACAAAAGTAAACATTAAATATTTTACATTTGTAAACGCTTCAGCTTTTGCTTTGTGTGTTATTGTAAACAGTGTGATGTTTAAATGTGTAAACTAGTATTACGAATCCGTCTTTTAGTGTTTTATTTGCTATTATTCAGGGCTTTACGTATTCTTATTTGAAGTTTATGTTTACAACTTATCCTTGTTAACAAGTTAATTTGTAAACTGATTTATTATTAGTTACATTTGTAAACACAAACTAATCCTTATCTTTGTTTACAATGGTTAACACTGAAGAATTTATCACTAGACTACGTGAAATTATCACTCAAAACGAACTTTCCTCTTCTGCATTTGCTGAAAAATTAGGTGTGCAAAGAGCTACAATTTCTCATTTACTTTCTGGTAGAAATAAACCTAGTTTAGATTTTGTGATGAAAGTTTTGACTGCTTTTCCTGATGTCGATTTGTATTGGTTACTGAATGGAAAAGGAGCTTATCAAAAAGAAGATATCATTGAGAGAATTCCGGATAAAATTTCTCCTTCTACTTCTACTCCATCTGATCAAGATTTATTTTCCCAAGAAATGAATGTTACCGAAAATACTTCCGAAGAGAAAAATCAAATTGATGAGATGCAGCAAAAAATAAATCCAGCTGTAATACATTCAATCAAAAAAAATATTTCTGGAAAAGAAACTGAAATTTCAAAAATTCTGATTTTATACAAAGACGGATCTTTTGAAGTTTTCCAGAATTAAATTTCATTTTAAAGCTATTCAAAAAATTACTTCACTTTTTTTTGAATAATCTTTACCTTCGCATGTAATGAAAAAGATATTCTTATTACTTCTCGCTTCTGCTCTATTTTCTGCATGTATGGAAAAGGCAGAAAGAAATTGCTCAGATTTTAAAAACGGTTCTTTTGAATACACCTACATGGATAATGGTGTAGAGAAAACCTCAACTTTTACCAGAAATGGTGATTTAGAGATTGATTACTACGATGATAAAATAGACACCATAACTATTAAGTGGATTAATGAATGTGAGTATATTGCTAGAAGTAAACATCCGAAGAGTTTATCCGAAAAAGACGCATTTCATTTTAAAATCTTAAGTACCACAGAAAATTCATATACATTTGAGTATGGAAAAGTTGTTAAGAACAAAAAGAACGACTACGTAAAATTTAGAGGAACAGCCTATAAAACAAACTAACTTATGGAAATATTTGAAGTGTTTTCAAATCCAGATGCCTGGATTGCCCTAGTCACACTAACTTTTTTAGAAATTGTATTGGGAGTCGATAATATCATCTTTATCTCAATCGCTTCTAGTAAGTTGCCTGAAAATCAGCAGAAAAAAGCCACTAATATTGGACTATTGTTAGCCATGGGCCTACGTGTCATATTATTGTTTGGTATTTCACTATTAGTTGCGATGAATGCTCCATTCTGGCATATTAATTTACCCTGGATAAAAGGTGGTGTTTCCGGACAAGCCGTAATTCTATTCCTAGGAGGAATCTTCTTGTTATACAAGAGTACCAAAGAGATTCACGAGAAAGTTGAAGAACCAGAACACGATAAAGAAGAGGTTGAAAAAAACAGATCTTCTTCCCTATCTAATGCGATTATACAAATCACCATGATTAATATTGTATTCTCGTTTGACTCTATTCTGACTGCTATTGGAATGACAAACGGAATTAGCGAAAATCCTAATCATGCTTTGGTCTTGATGGTTATTGCTGTAATAGTTTCAGTAATTATTATGATGTTATTTGCGAACCCTGTTGGGAAATTTGTCAATAAAAATCCATCGGTACAGATACTAGGATTGTCATTTTTAATCTTAATCGGGTTTATGCTGATTGCTGAAGCAGCTCACCTATCTCATTTAAAAGTATTTGATTCTGAAGTAGGTGTGATTCCTAAAGGATATTTATACTTTGCTATTGCCTTCTCTTTATTAGTAGAATTCTTGAACTTAAGAAGAATGAAAAACAAAAAGAAAGCAACAACTGAAGCTGAATAGCATTATTAAGTTTTGAAAATAAAGAAAGGTTGCCATATTTCGACTGCGCTCAATATGACAACCTTTTGTATTTCTATAATTTTCCAAATTCTATCTTGTCTATGCTTCGACTGCGCTCAGCATGACAAAACTCCTTACTCCTTAACTACTGTATCACCCGTCTTACCTGTACTGGTAATTCAATCCCTTCTTTTATAAAACGCTTATGAACAGCTTCTTTAAGGTTGCACTTCATTTTATATTCCCACAGTGGTTCGCTTAACCATATATAGGCCCTAAGTGTTACTGCTGTTTCAGTAATATCAACTACTCGAATATCAAAACCCAAGTCGTTTTTAAGTACTTCGTCCAATGTCTGATTTAGTATTACGAATTCCAATTTATCGGCTTCTTCAGCAATAATGCGCTTTGCCAAATCAATATCAGCATGAACTCCAATAGCAAAATTATTATAACTCAACACTTTAGCTTCGTCTATTGTGTGATTCAAAATAGACTCTGTACTAATCAACGAGTTAGGGATAATCAATCTTTTGTTTTCAAAATTATTGATTACCGTATGTCGTAAGGTGATATCTTCTACAATACCATCACGTTGTCCATCTAACCTAATATAATCTCCTATTCTAAAAGGTCTGAAAAGTACGATAAAAAGTCCTCCAATTAAATTCGAGATGGCATTTTGTGCAGCAAAACCAACGATGGCAGCCAAAAGTCCGGCTCCAGAGAATATATAGCCTGCCTTTTGCCTAAATACTGGAATTGTAAATACAATAATGAATATAGCAATTATCGCAAATACAAACCGTAGTGAATTGCGTGTAAATTTTAAGCTTGTAATTCCAAACTTAGAACTCGTAAATCGTTTTCTTAAAAAGAAAACGAGAATTAATCTTACTATTCTGGAAACTACCCAGCATAAAAAGACTATTAACAAACTGTAAGTCAGTATCCCTAATACTGTTTTTAAATCAAAATAATTAGTCAGTGCTTCCATAATAAAAAAGCGTCACATATTTGAATATACAAAGCTATGAAGTAAAAAATTCTTAATCGGTTTTTTAACGAGATATTATCATTCTATCTTTTTCTTAATTGCATTCAATTCATTAGAAAGTAGTAATAACCGTTGTTCTAATTCATCATTTACATCGGGTATTCTCTTATAAAAGACATATTTAATCTTCCATATTTCTACTATATCCTTAGTATTCAACTCGATATCGTCTATATTAATGTGATCGGCTCTTAATACGATTTGTTCTTTTGTTGTATAAACTCTTCTAAGAATCAGTTTATTAGAGGTCAATACTAAAACAAGTGTCCCATTAATCAAGTCCTTTACCTTGTTAACCGGATATTCATGTCCCACCGCTATATCTTTGGGGAACAATCCTTTATCGTGAGAAGTCATTTCAAGGTTATTAATAGTATAACCCCTAGCCGCAGATGTATTTTTGATTGGTAAAGTCAACTTCGGCATCTGATCTACAAAGTTTTCTTTATCATGGTTCACTAAATAATCTGAAGCATTCATTTCTGTGATACAAGGAACTTCGGTAAATTTCTCATTAGCGATATCATTGGTCAAGGCCGTAATATCTGTTTTGAATTTCAGCAATTCATTTACAGTTAATTCTCTGGTCAGGATCGCTCCAATTTCAATGCTAAAATAATTAGCTACTTTAATAATTGTATCAATCTTAGGTT
>JABSPN010000370.1 GCA_013214425.1 Flavobacteriaceae bacterium
TTCAAAAACAAAGATTAGAGTTTGAAAAAATAATTAAGGATTCCGAAATCAACATTGATGAAAAGGATCAAGAGATAGCGGCTTTATTAAATGAACAAAAAGAACTACAAAATCAAATCGTAGGATTAAACAAGAAAGCTTTGGATTTTGAAAAAATACCAATGGAAGAAATTAAATTTCCTGATAATATCATTGATGATGTTCTAAAAAACATCAAAAGAGATGAATCTCAAGAATTTTCAATGTATGAAGATAATTTTAGTAATTTAAACAAACAGCTTCAAAAACTTCAAAGTAAAACTGAAAGAATTAAACACAAAAATGGTTCAATAAATATTAATGTGAAATCTGTTAGATTAATAGATAGAACAATCAACTTCGATAGAAGAATAAATATGCCAGATTTAACAAAATTTATTATTAGTGTTAATTCTTTTGATAAGAGAAAGAAAAAAATTTTAGAGAATGTATTATTAAGAAAAGTTGGCCTACAAGACACAACATTTGAATTACATATTATGCAGTTTTTAGAAAAAAACAAGTTTATTATTAGACTTGGACCCTCATTTAAATCTGCAGCTGAGAAGGGAACTTATTTACATAGGCTTTTAAAATATATTGGTTACTACTAATCGGGTATGTAAATTAAACTCTGTCTGATTGTTCACTTGTACGAGGGTGTAAACTGAACTCTCTACTAATCTATATCAACACCATCCAAAAATGAGAAATCGCTTTTCTTGAATCCTTTAGGAAGTCCTATTTCAATGATTATATATTTGAATTCTTTATTGGTTAATTGACTAAGTTTTAAATTGGCATCAGGGTTTAAAGCCAACACAACCGTTTTAATTATACTTTTAAGATTAGACTTTGACATATCTGGATATAACTCCAGAATCTCGGATTTTGTTGGGGTATGTGGTACTTTTTTATGTTGTTCTGCCATTTCTACTTTTATTATGGACCTTAAATACTTTTTAGTATATACTACTGTATAGTTGAATTAGACTATTATTCCAGGTAATGAGCCAACTCTAACATTATTTTCTTTCTTACATGAGGATCCATATTGCTGAATTTTCTAATAATATTCGTGCGTTGTCTCTTTATCGCTTGTCTTTGATTGAAATTCTCACCTAATGCATCATAGCTCAATAGTTCTATTTGAGTTGGATCATAATTCATCCACAAACAATCATTGAATTTGCCTTGCCTGGACTCATATACAAATGGAATCTGAATCCATTCTTTTAAATCTTTTAGTAAATTGTTTACAATCATCGCAAAACTCCTCACCAAGGTGACCTACAAAATGAGTGTTTTCATGTTTGCAGTTGTTCTGAGAAACATAATTGTCAAGTGTTCTGATCTGATGAAATTTGATGTTTTCTACTAAAGCGATCATATCCTTAACATTGTATTCTGTAAGGTCATTTCTTATTAATTCACCTTCATTGTAAATCTTGAAATAAAGCGTATTGAAAGCCTCTTTTTTGTTTAATCTAGTAATACGATACCTTGCTATTAATCGATCATTAATTAGCAACTGTTTTGTCTCTTGTTCTGTAGGATAGACCATCGCTGGATCAATCACTATAATGTCATTAATTTCTTTACTCATATCAATATTTTAAATCTATTTCCGTTTGTTTAGCAATCTCTTTTTCTTTAGTCTCTTTTTCGGTTTCAATTTCATCTTCACTCTGAGTTCTTCCTGTTTCTCTCATTTGCCAATTAATTGCATTTATAAACTCATCTTTGATATTAGTTTTAGTTAAATCAAACATATAGCCAGATGTCACCGAGTCGTTAATTCTGAAAGAATTCTTAGGTCCACAAAAAGAAGGTTGTTTTTTAAGTGCATCCATCATTACCGACTTGGAAGGACTGTTCTCTCTGAATTGAGTAAACCACTGTCGTTGTATTTTAGTAAAAGCATTTTGAAAATTGAATATTAGGTTGTTTCCCTCTAGCTTATAATCCCTGTTGATCATTAATTGATCAACCATAGATCCTCTTAGTGATGCTATGAAACAATCCCACCATTTGTTTATAATACTTGAAGATTCCAGCTTTCTTTGTTGCTTTTTAACCCCGTCAATGAAATGCTCATTCATTTGGCTAAAATTGAATGGAAATTCTATTACATCTTTTAACGATTCGTAAACCCCAGCAAGTATTGAAATGTTATGCGCTACCCTACTGTGAATTCCTTCTATTCTAGTAGTATATTCCTTTTTATACCATTTGTATTTTTTCTCAAATTGTTTTATAAATAATCCTCTATGAATCAATATTTCATTTGTTAAACTACTTAGGCCATCGTTGATCATTTTTTCCAGGATCTCAAACTGGTGACTTTCTTCTTTTGAGAATTCATTTTTATAAAATTCTTCCCATATAAATCGCGTAATTACAGGTGCTTGATCTGGATGTTCATTTCCAGTCAATATAACACCAGATAAAAGAGGTATACTCTCATTTGAAACATGAGAGTCGAGGGTTCCCCTCTTATATCCAGTGTTGTCCCAAAGTCCTTTAATCATTCCGTCATGATCTCCTTTTTTGTATTCAGACAAATGGACTAATGAATTAAAAAACTGTGCAAATTCCCTTATTTGTGCTTTTTGGGTAGATATTCCACTCTCTAAGTTAATCCCCTCTCTTTTTACTCCGAAAAAGGCTGATGAGGCCTTAACGATCTCGTCTTTTCCTGTTCCAGCTGGCCCGTATAAAAATAGAATTGGAAAATTGTTGAAATGACTGATTATTACATCCCTAAACATACAGGTAATTGAGTAAAGAATTAAGTTTATCGCTCTGGTTTTATGAACTCTTATTAATTGCTCTCCGTAATCTCTAAAACTCACTTTTGATTCCAGGCTAACAAACTTTTTTTGACCAGAAAATTTGTAAGGGTTTTTAGCATATAAAGAGTTTGCTGAAGGAACGTAGTAACAAACATTATTAAGGGTGAATATTCCATTGTCGTCAATTTCAACTCTTTCGTTTTCAGGTGTGATTACCATATTGTTCCAAACCCAAAAACCCTCTGGTTGCCAACCCAAAACATCTATTTTTCTACCAGTACCCATCCTGTCCATTAAATAGGTTTTTAGTATGCTATGATCCTTATGAGTTCCTAACCATCTGTAATTACCAAAATCAGTAACCATGTCGTCAAAAGTTCCTGGTTTATTTAGTCTTTGCGATGGTGTATCAAAAATCGATTGTTGATTATTGGTGTTGCAGATTCGGATTAATTTCGCTGGAAATTTCTCATCCTGCATATGTTGAATGACTTCAATACTGAAGTTTGAAACACATCTAA
>JABSPN010000371.1 GCA_013214425.1 Flavobacteriaceae bacterium
TCTGGTAACAGAATTATTAGTCCAGAAAACCAGAACTTCTATAATTTAAGTTTTACTCTTCATGGATTATTTATGATATTCTATTTGGTGATGCCAGGTTTGTATGGAGGTTTCGGAAACTATTTAATTCCTATATATTTTGGAGGTAGTGAAGTAGGATTTCCCCGGGTGAATGGCTTTTCTTTCTTTATATTATTTCCAGTATCAATTTCCTTTATATTAGTGGCTAGTGTTACAGAATTCCCTGGAGGTACTGGTTGAACTCTCTATCCACCATTAAGTATTTCTCTTACAGTTCCTTTACAAATCAATCTTATTATAAAATCCCTAGTTATTAATGGTATTTCTTCTTTCATATCTTCCATGAATTTTTATTCTACTTTATCGAATATGAAATGTCCGAGTCTTAATCTAGGAATTATATATTTATTCCCCTGGGCTATTTATATAATATTAATTTTATTACTCTTAATTCTGCCTATATTATCAGGAACTATAGGAATTTTATTATCAGATCTCTGTTTCAATACAATATATTTAGATCCAGCCTTCGGAGGTGACCCTGTATTGTATCAACACTTCTTTTGGTTCTTTGGACATCCAGAAGTTTATATTTTAATAATACCAGCATTTGGAATTCTAAATCAAATACTTTCAGGAATAACAGGAAATATAATAATTTATGGGAATCAATCGATGGTCTTGGCTATGAGCTGTATTTCTATTCTTGGTTCTTTTGTTTGAGGACATCATATTTATACAATTGGATTAGAAACAGATACAAGATCTTATTTTACAGGATTAACCATAATGATTTCTTTACCTACCGGCACTAAATTAATGAATTGATTATGCACTATTCTTGGGAATGTATTGAAGATTTCTATTTCATCAGGATGTCTTTTCATTCTTTCTATATTAATAATGTTTACTCTTGGTGGTTCTACAGGAATAGTCTTAGGGAATGCTGCAATTGATGTGGCCTTGCATGACACTTATTATGTTATCGCACACTTCCATTTTATCCTTTCCCTTGGTGCCATAATTTCTATTATTGTTGGAGTTTTATATTCCCAGGAAATCTATATTGCTGGTTTTCCTTTTTATATTTCCCTTATTTCTATATTCTATTTTATCATGAAATCTATAGGAATTATTATGACCTTCACTCCAATGCATTTCCTAGGATATAATTTTCAACCTAGAAGAGTTTATGAATTCCCAGATAATTATAACTGTTGGAATTTCCTGTCATCCATGGGCTCTGGTATAACGGTTTTATCCATGATTGTGGTTTCTCCTGTTATTTCAAAGACCATTTAATCCATGAAAACTCTATCTTTATAATTTAATAATAACTTTGACTTTCACTTTATTCATGAATATTTAATATTGAATTTATTCCTTAGGAAATCATTAGCATTTTGTCCATGATATTCTTCATTAACATTTATTATTACTTTATCAAATTGTATCTTTATTATTATTTTATCTGTATCAAACTTCCTATCTATTCTTAAGGCCCCGTGACTAGTCATTCTGTTATTATGGTTTATTAATTTAAAAGATATTATCAGAGAAACCTCCAAGAAATGTAATTTTATTATCCATGGAATTTATATTTATTATTTTATTATATTCATGTTTTCAGAAACTATATTATTTTTTACTATATTTATATTTATATATTATTTTATTTTATCATCTTATTATTTATGAATTGAATCTATATTTATTCCTGATCCCTGTGAATTAACTTACGGTACAACACTTCTTTTATCTAATGCCGGAATTTCTTTAGGTTCAATATTAATTAGTAGAGATTCTTTAGGATTATTTTACTGGAATACGATTTCATCCTTTATTTATTCTATATTATTTATATTTACTCAGATAAATGAATTTCATTATTTAGGATTTTATATGAATGATTCTGAATTAGGTTGTATTTATATATTTCTATCTGGTTTACACTTTATTCATATATTATATGGAATTATAATTCTTGGAATCAATAGTAATTCGATTTACTCTATAGAAATTCTTCCAATCGATACTGTTTCTATGGATATGTATTTTATTATGGATTATTATTATTGACATATAGTTGAAATGGTTTACATATATATTTATATTACACTGTATTATTATTGGATCTGTAAATATTCTTTAAAGTTCAAAGTTATTCTTTTTAATTTATAATAAAGTTTATTCAAAACCTACACTATTTTCATAGTAATTTTATTTACCTTTCTTTATTTACAGTCATCTTTTTAGCTATCCTTGTCCTAGGAATATCAATGTCTGATGGAACTGTGGATTTCTATTAGGGTTCGTAATTTATATACAAATTCTAACAGGCATTCTTCTAGGTTTACACTATACTCCGGATATATATTCAGCTTATTACAGTGTCATACATATTTCTAGAGAAGTATATTTTGGATGATATTTCCGTTTTATCCATTCTAGTGTAGCTTCTTTTGTATTTATTACGGTATTTCTTCATTTAACTAGAGGAATATTTTATGGATCTTATTTCTATATTTCTAATGTCATATGGATAGGAATTTTAATAATTATAATATTAATGGCTATAGCCTTTATGGGTTATGTACTTCCCTGGGGACAAATGAGTTATTGGGGAGCAACCGTCATTACAAATCTATTATCTGGAGTACCTTGTCTAGTGCCTTGGATCTGTGGTGGTTTTTATATTTCTAATCCTACAATATCAAGGTTTTTTATAATACATTTTATTTTACCTTTATATGTATCTGGATTTCTATATTTCCATATATTTTATATTCATAGGATTTCTTCTAATAATTCTTTAGGGTATAATACAAATAATAAGATTCAATTTTATCCTTGATTAATCTATAAAGATATTTTAGTTGTAACTATTTTCATATTAATTATTATTATTCAGGTATTTTATGGAATTATGGTTTTATCTCATCCAGATAATATATTTGAAGTTAGTGTTTTATTTACACCCTTGCATATTGTTCCTGAATGATATTTCTTAGAATTCTATAGTATTTTGAAAGCTATTCCCAATAAAAACGCAGGATTCTTGATTATGTTTTCTTTTATATATGTATTGAATATTTATGGAGAGCCATACAATCCAAGTTCTCTAATTACGGTTTCTCTATTTATTTATATTCTTCTATGATATTAGGGATTTCAGGAAGTTTATATTCTATTTTATTAAGATTAGAGTTATATTCCTCTGGTAACAGAATTATTAGTCCAGAAAACCAGAACTTCTATAATTTAAGTTTTACTCTTCATGGATTATTTATGAT
>JABSPN010000372.1 GCA_013214425.1 Flavobacteriaceae bacterium
TTTCAGCTAGGAGCCATTGCTAAAGTACACAAGAATTTAAGATTAGGTGCTAGTTACGAATCACCAACGTGGTATCGTATTTCAGAAGAAACTACTCAATCTATTGCTACAACCAGAGATGATGCTGGAACATTAGTTACTGATGTAATTGCACCTAATGTAATCAATATCTTTCCATCGTTTAGATTGCAAACTCCAGCAAAAATAAATGGTAGTGCTGCTATTTTATTCGGGAAAAAAGGACTGATTAGCTTTGATTACACCTTAAAGGATTATGCAAATTTAAAATTCAGACCTACTAATGATGCTAATTTTGCAAGTCAAAATAATTTAATTAGTAATACGCTAAAATCGACTTCATCTTACAGAATTGGAGGAGAATACAGAATTGACGAACTAAGTTTAAGAGGAGGGTATCGTTTCGAAGAATCTCCTTATGAAGATGGTACTACATTTTCTGATTTGACTGGATTTTCTGTTGGCCTTGGATACAATTTCGGTAAAATACGAATTGATGCTACTTATGATCAGTCTGAGCAAACTAGAAATTTCCAATTGTTCAATCAAGGGTTAACTGACAGTAATAGAGTAGATGGAAAAAACTCTAACGTAACAGTATCAGTCAATTTCACTCTATAATTTAAAACCATTAATAAAAAAGCCGCTAATTAGCGGCTTTTTTATTCTATTTAAACCAGATTATTTTTTGACAATCAATGTCTTCGTACCCAACTTACGATTATTCTTATAAACTTCTACAAAATAAGCGCCAACCTTAAATCCTTTCAAGTCAATCATCATTTCTTTCGAACTGTATTCCTGACCTGAAACTTCTTGTAACACTGTCCCAGTAATGGTTAAAATTTTAATCTTTGTATTTTGATCAAAGTCACCTTCTAAGAATATTTTTACTTTATCCTTAGCTGGATTTGGATAAAGTGTTAACATGGATTCTGATGGAATTCTAGGTATATTATTCACAACTTTCTTCAATACCAATCTCGTATTAACAACCAGCTTTACCAGATGAGTTACATCTAATGCTGGTTCATTGATACCATTAACGTACCAGGCATAATGAATCTGATAGCTATCACCAAAATTCTCATTATCAATTCTGGTAATTCTGACGAATTTGATTGCATCTTCAAAAAATCTACTATCTGTAGATAGGGTTCCTCTACCCACTACCCCTTTCCATTCTTGAGCCTGACCTAATACATCATCCCATTGGTATAAATAATCTGATTGCAGATCCTGTATTTCCATAGTTAATACCTCGCTCAAACCAGGCAAAGCTTGCTGATTTAACATTTGCGGATTAATTTCGTCAGGAAACTGTGTGTTTAACAAACTTGGTTTTATTGTCCAACTATTATTAGCTCCGTTTAAAAAGCAAGCTTTGTCGTTTAACTCTAAGGTCGCTAAATAGTTTTCAATCGAATAAGGCTCATCATGATTATGATCTTGAGCATTCACATTTACTGTTAAAAATAGCGTCATCACTGCCAGACAACTACTTTTCAAAAATTTACATATATATATCATTATTCTTAAATTTTAAAATTGAATATTAATTGGGAACACATATTCCTTTCTTTCGTCTTTACAATATAAATCAGACCACTCCATACAAATGTTTTTCTTAAAAAATCCACACTCAAAAGAGAACATAAAAAACTGACAGTCCCAATCCAGGCAATCGTAACCCCATTCCAGACAATAGTTAACCTTTACAGGTTTCCAATTTTGGAATTGACAATTCTTCAGATATAAACGTCCGTTATAAATATCACTTTGAACCTGTTGTCCACCAACAGTTCCATCCCAATGGATCCCTGGATTGTCGAATCCCTGACATGAATCGATTTGATCTTCAATAACTCGAATTAACTCACCCCAACGATTAAATATTTCTAATCTGTACTCAGTAGCAAAATACTCTCCATAAGGAGGTTGAGGATCTTCTACATGCCAAATATTAAAAGTATTATGAGAGTTTACATTAGACGAGGAAGAATAATACGAATGAACATTTTCATCATTTAAATTTGCATAATAGCCATCAAACGTATCCTCTACCGTGATAGGAAAACTTCTAGAACCACATGGATTTGTAGCAGTAACCCAATAAGTTCCTTCACTATCTACCACTATTGTCTCCTGATTTTCTTCCCCCGTTGACCAAACAAAGCTCCTGTAATTAGACCCAGAGAATGTTAGTGTTCTACTACAGCAATCACCAGATTGTGTTATTTGTCCTGAAGGCGGCCCTAAATAAACCGTTACTTGATCTGTTGCAGTACACCCTAATTCATCTGTAGCTGTTAATGTATAAGTAATTTGATCTAGACCTAATGCACTAAACTCAGAGCAATTAACCCCTGTATAACCTTTATCAGGATGCAGTATTCCTATTGTAGGTGACCAACTATAGGTATTATCTAGACTATTACTATTAGATCCAATAACATTTTTAAGTGTACTTCCGCAGCAAAAATCATTTCCAGCATCAACTTCAGGACAAGTGATATAGATCAATTTAGTTTCAGAATGCCATGGCACACATTCATTAGACACTGCTAATTTTAAACGATAATACGTATTACATTTAGCTGACCTCCTTGCTGTTGTATAAAGGTATTCATATCAAACTGACCGGCTTCTTGAGCCACAAACCATTGAGAATATTCAGGTCCAACTGCCGTCCAATCAGGTAAAGATTCCTGGATAGACCAAAAATGGCTATCTTCATTAATAGAAGCAGTGCCATCTGCTATTACAGGGCTATCTGGACAAAACTCGCTTGCAATTGTAAAAGAAGCATTCGCTCCGTTATCAGAGCATAGTCCATCTATATAAGCATATCCAAAATGCCCCCCTAAAGAACAATCAACCGTTGTAAACATCACGGTTACTGTTTGCCCAACATAGGCACTTAAATCCAAACATTTTGTAGACCAGTCTCTGTAGGCAATACTACCAGCTGTTTCAAAAAAAGGATCTGAAGAATCAGAAACCCATTGCTCTCCTGCTATAATACTTGTACAACTTAACGTTGTTCCAGCAAAAATAATATAAGAGAAAAATGGTTGTTGACTTGCGGCATGACCAGGATCCTGAAACACCATTGAATATCTAAAACTAAAATCTTTGTTATTATTATCAACAACAAAGCTATAACGTGTGTTATCTGCTTGATTTCCTGAGCTACTATTTCCTAACCTATAGGAATAGTTACCATCAACAACCATTGGCATATTCACTCCTAAACCTGACAATACTGGATCCATTCCTGAAGATACAAT
>JABSPN010000373.1 GCA_013214425.1 Flavobacteriaceae bacterium
GATGGTGTTGTAGATATCTATAGAAATGGAGTGGATATTGATGGTGATTTTGATGATGAAAATGATTTAGTACAGATTAAAAGTTACTATCCTTTTGGATTACAGATACAACATGCTGTTGGAAGTACGAATACTATTGTAAATGGTAGAGAGCATAAGTATGGGTATAATGGAATGGAGAGAGAAGACTCATTTGACTTTAATATGGATGAGATGGATATGAGGCATTATGATGTAGCTATAGGAAGATGGCAAGTTATGGATCCGATTATTCATTATAGCAATAGTCCTTATAATGCATTTGATAATAATCCAGTGTTTTGGGCCGATCCTAGTGGAGCAGATGCAGTTCAAACTGAAACAGGAGTTACTTATTCTGGGCAAGATGCTGTTAATGTATTAAGACAGATAAGCAAAACTACTACTGCAGTAAATCAATCTCCCTCTAGAAATGAAACCAATTCTACTATCACTTCATCTATTGATGTGAATGGTAATACTAGTCTAATATTGAAAACTTATTCATACCACGTAGTTACAGCTGAAGATGGCTCGAAAACAGTTTCAAGAAGAATTGAAGAAACTATTAATCAAGTTCAAAATAGAGAAGGATTTGATGATAAAATAATTTACGGTAAGACAAAAGTTATATACAATACGATTAAATACGATAAAAATGGCAAATTGATAAGTGAAGGGACTATAAAGACTATGAACATGAGTGCTGATGAAACAGATGAAGGAATAAAAACTTTGTATGATTGGACTTATTTTATAGATAAGTATAATTCAACCAATGAAAGTCATCAAACTTGGAATGAACATGCAATATCAACTGGTATAGCAGTAACCAAGCCTGCATTATTAACAGGTCCAGCAATAGTTCTAAAATTTTCTAAACCTAGTACGATGGGAATGGACAATAACACAGGTAAAGGAGCTGTAGGATTACTTTCTTGGGGATTACTTGAGTATTCAGCAAGTAAAATTAATAATCAAAATAAGTTTCTTATTCTCTCGGCACAAAACAAATTAAATGGAGAAAAAACTAATCATCATCGAAAGCCAAGGTGGAGTAATGGAGGTAAATCTTAAACTAAGGTTTTTTTAAATTTCATAGGAAAGATATTAGGATTTAAATAATTATGAAAAAATACTTAAAATATTTATTGTTTTTCTTAACAGGATGGGGCTTCTTGGCTATTATATATACATACTACTATAAAGAATCAGATTTTTATTTTAGTATAAAATATGGTTTAAAATATAATAAAACCAGGATAACTAAAGGAATTCATGAATTGCCGAGTCATTTTGAAGTTTATGATGATGATTATTATTCTAATCTAATTACTTGGAGAAACCCTAATCCTAAATATGAAAAAGATTCTTATACTCATATTAATAAAATGCTTACTATAAGAGGCGAAGAATTATTGTTAGAACAAGATAATTTCAAGAAAAAATTGTCTGATGATTCTCTAAATTACATAATTTTAAGATATGAATATTATTATAAGAAGGAAGTTATCAAAGGATATCATGGTGTTAAAATAATGAAAGAGTATAAAAACGATAAATTGATTAGTGTCGATACCATAAGCTTATGGCAATAGATACTTCGGGTGACACACGTGAATAAGTAACATAAAAACAAAGAGCTGTCTTCGGATGGCTCTTTTTATAACCCACCCCTCACACCTCTAACCCCTCTCCATTAGAGGCTTATGGAAACAAGTTAAATTGTATATTTGAGAATGGGAGAATTAATGCGACAGAATCTATGAGGAAATTATATAAGAGAATTTTTATATACTTGACCGTAATAACTATTTTAACAGTATTCATTACTATGGGCTTAGCAATGTCAGGTAAAAACATGCAACCTCATACTGGAAATATGGCTTATTTTTTAAAAAATATTTTAGGCTTTCCATTAGTTCTTATTAATAAAGACTATCCTTTTTATTTAGATTGTATGAAAGATTGTTCGTTTATTAAAATAATTTGTCTTTCATTTTTAAACATCGCTATTTTATCACTGTTGTTAACAGGTTTAGTTTATCTAATTAGAAAAATTAACAAGGGAATATGATAATGTAGTAAACTGGGTAATGTAGTAAAAAAGGTCATGAGATAATTCATGACTTTAAAATAGAAATCAAGAGAGCTGTCTTAGGATGGCTCTTTTTATAACCCACCCCTCACACCTCTAACCCCTCTCCATTAGAGGCTTATGGAAACAAGTTAAATTGTATATTTGAGAATGGGAGAATTAATGTGGCAGTACCGATAAATAATGGTAAAAGACCACCATTGAATAAATCCGATTATTAATTATGGAAGCTATAAAAGAGAACTTAATTACTATTTTTCAGCAAATGAAAAATGATGGAGTTAATTTAAATGAAGATAAACAATGGAATTTTTTCTTTATTGACAGTAAACATAAAAATATAGAAAAAATGGAAAAATGGTTTCAAGAGAGAGAAAGCTTTTTTACAGAGGTATACCAGCTTGAAGATGATTATTGGTGTCTAAAAGCTTCCATAGTTAAACTTTTTAATGCAGAATCCTTACATGCAGAAAACATATTCTACAACAAACTAATTAAGAGTTTCAATGTTGAATTGTATGATGGATGGGATGTAGATGTTTAAACATAATATCATTATATGGAAAATACTAAACCATCTTTTGTTAAAGCCATTTTAATGGCTCAGTTATTTATTAATATTCCAATTGTAGTATTGCTTATAGGAGGTTTTATTATAACCCAACAATTCTTTGAGATTTCTATTAAAGAATCAATACTAATTCCCGTAATACTAATTTGGCCTTTATGGAGCTTTACATTAAAAAAATGGATTGACTGGGCTACAAACAAAGGGTTTTCGAAAGAGGAAATTTATGAGCTTGGTAAAAAAGCTTTTGTGAACTACAATAGAAAACGAGTTGGCTTAGAAGATTAAAATCCTTTTCGGGTGACATATGTAAATAAGTAACATTAAAACAAATAGCTGTCTTCGAATGGCTCTTTTTATAACCCACCCCTCACACCACTTACCCCTCTCCAAAAAGAGGCTTAACAGGAGTTGGAATTTAAAATGTAAAACGCAAAATATTAAATGTAAAAGGCTACTTAGAAATAGGTAGTCTTTTTGTATTTTAGTATCATAACCAACATGCTTATCCCCGCTCCCGCTAGCCTGTGGCTAGTGGATGGGAATATAAAATGTAAAACCGTAAAATATCAAGGTAAAAAGTGATATTTAAAACAATTAAAATTAAATAACTATTTAAACTAA
>JABSPN010000374.1 GCA_013214425.1 Flavobacteriaceae bacterium
GAGTCCTTTTATTACGGTACTGCAAACCTGAAAATAACAGCACAATATTTCGATAATAACTATGAATTTGATGGAAATTCAAATTTGGTAATAAAGCTTGATCGTGAGGATACAAAACAAACAAGTGAGTTTCCTTTCCTAATCAAGAATTCATTCTATGAAGTCGATTTGAGTAGTTTAGAAGCTGGGAAATATAAGTATAGAGTAAGCGCTTCTAATAAGGCAATTAGCAGATCAGGAAGTTTTACAATTATCCCGTTTAATGTTGAGGAACAATTTTTTAATGCTGATGTAACAAAACTAGATCAGATTGCTACTAATAGTGGTACCAGTATTTATTACCCGAATCAAGTTACAGGGTTGATTGATACATTAAAAAATAACAAGTCTTATAGACCAATTCAAAAATCAAAAACAGTTACAAGCGCATTGGTTAATTGGAAGCATTTGTTAACATTGCTAATCGCTTTACTGACTACAGAATGGTTGATAAGAAAATATAAAGGATTAATTTAAAAAAAAGAAATCATGAGTAAATTACCAAAAATAGGGGTGCCTATTATTGCATTAGCAGTACTGCTATTAATTTTAATAATTAAAACTGCAGTCACAATAGACGCTGGTAAATCAGGTGTTCTATATAAGAGATTTGGAGGCGGGGTTGATACAAGTAAAACCTATGGAGAAGGTTTTCATATAGTAGCCCCTTGGAATGATATGATCATTTATGAAGTACGTCAGCAGTCTATTTCAGATGACATGCAAGTATTATCAGTAAATGGTCTAGAGGTTAGTGTTTCAGGTACAGTTTGGTTTGAACCTGAAAAATCAAAATTACCACTTTTGCACAAAGAAAAAGGGGAGAACTATATTCAGAACATATTAGCGCCAGCAATTAGTTCTGCTGCCAGAAAAGTTGTTGGTCGTTATACTCCTGAACAGTTGTATTCGAGTAAGAGAGATGTTATTCAAAAAGAAATATTTGAGGAAACTCAAAAGGAAGTAGCAGATCAATATATTGTGATTAAAAGAGTACTAGTTAACGATGTAGAGCTACCGCCAACGATCAAGACTGCAATTGAGAGAAAGTTAAAACAAGAGCAAGAAGCACTCGAATATGAGTTTAGATTAGCAAAGGCAAAAAAGGAAGCAGAAAGACAGAGAATTGATGCTGAAGGAAAAGCAGCAGCTAATCAGATACTAAGCGCTTCCTTAACTGATAAGATATTACAAGAAAAAGGAATTGAAGCAACACTTAAATTGTCAGAGTCACAAAACAGCAAAGTGATTGTTATTGGTTCTGGAGATTCTGGAATGCCGATAATTCTAGGCAATAATTAGACAGTAACAAACAATAGATATAGAACGACTCATTCGTGGGTCGTTTTTTTGTACGTTAAACTCTTATAGTCTATTAATTAATAGGTTTGTTTAGAAATGTTAGTTATCCTTTCTTTTTTCGAATAAAAAAATATTTTTCTTCAAAATATGAGACAAATATTAGGTTTGTATTGGGTTATATGAGGAGAGTTATTTTAATTTGCGGATCAACCGAAAACTATTACTAAAAATCAATTGCTATGATGGACAAAAGGTTTGTATTAACACTATTTGTGTTATTGTTTTTTAAACTAGGTATTTCGCAACAAATAATTGTAAACGATCCAGCCGATCCCCAATCTTCATTGAGCGCTGAAGATTTATTGAATGAAGTTTTAATCAATTCAAATGCCTGTGCTTCTGCAACATTAGATATTTTACAAGAAAACCCAGACGGAACAACGAATCCAGCTGTAAAGAGCTGGGGTTACTTCAGAAAAGGAACTTCCAACTTTCCTTTTGAAGAAGGTATTATTCTCTCTTCAGGTTTTGCTGAAAGTGCCGAAGGTCCAAACGATAGTACTGTTACCAGTGATAACGGTATTGGATGGAATGGAGATCCCGACCTAAAACAAATACTAGATAATAACTATGGAGGAAATGAAAACACAAATAATGCAACTGTTTTTCAATTTAGATTTACTCCAGTAACCAATACAATTAGCTTCGATTTTATTTTTGCTTCTGAAGAGTATGAAGATGAGTTTGAGTGTAATGCACAATTCAGAGATGGTTTCGTATTCTTAATTAACGGTCCAGGAATTCCTAACGATTCTGGTTCAGCATTTGGCGGAACAAATATGGCTTTGGTCCCCGGTTTGAATAATCTGGCCGTAAGTACAGGTACTGTTCACCTTCCAGGAATAGCTGGAGGAGGAGGAGACTGTGCTGGAGATGTGGATGGTACTGATTACAGATCAGATCTTTATGTGAGTAACTGGGCAGGAAACAACCAAAACGAAATTCAGTTTGATGGTTTTACCAGAGTATTAACAGCTTCGACAAATATTTTAATTCCAGGACAAGAATATACCTTGAAAATGGTTATTGCCGATCGTGGTGATACAGGATACGATTCAGCAGTATTTTTATCCTCAGGTGATTTTAATCTGGGAGGAGATTTAGGAGACGACATGACCATAGCAGGAGGAAATCCTGCTTGTGAAGGCGATGTAGTTGTTTTAGATGGAACCGCAACTACGGGATCAGTTTATGCCTGGTACCGTGACGGAGTTTTGTTATCTGGAGAAACAGGACCAATATTAAATGTAACGACTTCTGGAACCTACAGATTGGATATTGATTATGGAGGAAATGGTAATTGTTTAGCCTCAGATGAAGTAGTTATAGAATTTAAACCTATTCCAGATATAGGTAATCCGGTAGATTTATTTGAGTGTAATCAAGGAAATACGAATTCTGAAGATTTTATGTTAACCGATAATGATGCACTTATCCTTGGAGCACAAACTAATATGACAATTACTTATCATATTAGTCAGTCAGATGCAGATAATAATGCAAATTCATTAGCTTCGCCATATAATTCACCATCAACAACGATTTTTTACAGAATTGACGATAATGAAGCCGATTGTTTTAATACAGGAAGCTTCCAAATTATTGCTGGACCATTACCTGAAGTAATTCCAGTTACAGATTATGAGTTATGTGACGATAATGATGATGGTGACAATACTAACGGATTTATTCAATCATTTATATTGCCTTCAAAATCAGCAGAGATTATTAATGGTCAGGCTGATATGGCAGTGACCTACCACTTATCAGCTGCTGATGCGACTGCTGGGGTTAATCCTTTAGCCAGTCCGTATACCAATGTAACAGTAAATACTCAGTTAATATTCTTTAGAATTGAAGGAGTGAATACAGGCTGTTTTAATACAGGAAGTTTCAATTTGG